>CAZUFH010000066.1:2134-6161 GCA_964618885.1 uncultured Pseudomonadales bacterium | reverse complement strand
CTCATCATGGGGTTCAGAAATGTGTATCTCAAAATCATTGTTCATTAGTTATATTTTAGAGTATCTCAAAACAAACGATACACCCACATTCTGCTATTATGAAAATATGCCCAAGTCTACTCTAAATAGGTCCTGGCACGAGAAGCACAAAATGCCCAAGAACCCTACTTTAGATCAGAGGGTAGCCTGGCACCTCGCTCACACCAAGAACTGCGCCTGTCGACCCCTCGGCGGCAAAATCCTAGAGGAAATAATGAAGCGTAGACTAGTGCCAGTATAGCCCAAAACATCACTAAAACCACTCCCAAAGACATGCCACGAAAGGTTTTTTATTGGTAAAATTACTATATGAAAGACTTTGATCCAATTTTTGTCACTATACCATGTCCCACAAAAGAAGAGGGAGTTAGGCTCTGTATTGAGATGCTCCAGCAAGATCTTTGTGGCACGGCCAAGGTCTATGACCAAGTAACACTACTGTCCAAGATCGACTCTGTTCAAAAAGACGACGTAGTTGTTCTCACTCTTAAGACCACCCAAATCAATCTACCTAAGATCCATGAATTTATTCTCAAAAACCACAGCTGGGGGACTCCCTGCATTGAAGTCGTCCCCATCCTGAGCGACATGTGCTAGTCTAAAAATATCCCATAAGTTGTATATCTTACATTTTTGCGGTAAAATGACCAGAAAGAAGGAGGAGTCGTGCCAAACGAGCCAATTTTACTCAAAAGAGGAGATGAGATATATCTTCGCTCCGAAGATAACAGACTCATAGTCCACATGAGGGTTGCCCTGGGAGATAAAGCAGTTCATTTTGACATCGACCCGTTAAATGGGGGAGAAAAGCACCATATTATCCTTGAGGATCTCTTTATTAGTTTCCTTATGAACAGACCTCTCAGTGTTAAAAAATATATTGGAAACATCCAGGTAGTCATCTTTTATATTACCGAAGTCAGCCTGAACGAAAACACTATCAAAATATTCCCCACCGAAGGGATGGAAGCCTTTAATCTCGACGAACCCGCTTAGGCGGGTTTTATCTTTTTCGTCAAGTACTATCTTCGTACCAAGAATTACGGTCGTTATCTCACTCCAGAGCTTGACACTAAAGGTTGCATTTCTTCTAAGTACCCTATATAATATAGGTCTGTTCGAACATTCCCAATTTAGGAGGCACTATGAGCGCTATTTACAATTTCGTGGCTGACCAGATCAGTATTATGCTGATGTTAGCCGATGTTTCTATCCAGCCTAGTTTCGGTCCGGGTATAGTAGTTGAGGCTAGCGGGGACGACTATATCTGTAGCAAGATCAAAACCAAGATCGAGGACGAATCTCTTCAAATATCTTTTCCGATACCCCTGATAAATGGCAAATATGTGACGTCAGGCGTGGTGAATAAAAACAACAATCATCTTACTATCAATGACGACTGGATTGATGAAAATCGAAAAATCAGCGTTACCATTCATGTACCCCAAAAGACAGGCGTCAATATTTTGAAACTTCTTGGTGACTCAACTATTGGAAGTATTAGTGGGCCATTAAAAATTAACGGCGCCATGGGTTTCAAAATGACTTCCGTTGATATGGCAGAATGTCAGGTAAACATCTCTTCTGGATTCAAAGCAAGTCTCGGTTCAGTGTTTGGATGTTTAAGAATTGTAACTTCCAGTGGTTCAAGTGTAGACGTCAGTTCAGTCATTGGTGATATCAAAATCGACGCCTCTTCCGGTGGCAAAGTGAAAATTACTGAAATTGCCAGCAAAGATGTAGATATCAACAGTTCAGCTAATGGTCAAGTCGAAATATCAAATGGAGTTTGTCTTACACTTTCCGCCAGTGTTTCCGCGGGAGCAAAAGTAGAACTCGGCTGTTCCACTAGCGAAGCAGATCTAAAAGGCTCAAGCGGTGGCAAGATTCACCTTTACAAGTGCCATACGACCCCAAAGATATCAAAAAGCTCAGGTGCAGTGATCACTATTGGATAAGTAACCAAACCCGCTTAATCAGGCGGGTTTTTTATCGTCACGAACGATTCTCGCACCAAAAAACACAGTCACCGACATCAGCAAGAGTCCAAACCATAGAGCAAAATTTCTGGCACCTCCGGCAGCCAGAACCATAATTCCCAAAAAACTTCCTCCCACAGCGTATGGAATGCTTTGTAAAAGACTAAGTGAAGAGAGTGTCGTAGCTCGGATACCTGATTCTATTTTTCGGTTGACAGCCACCGAGGATACATTCTCAAAAATGACCTCAAGGATCACTCTAATCATCAAAATTCCTCCGCTCACGAGCATCCCAATATATGGAGATATCATGAGAGCCAAAGACATCAAAATCATTGTAATTATCAGTGTCTTCCTTGTATTCCACTTTATCTTTAAGTGAGGAAAATACATCGAAGCAAAGCCTGCCAAAAGACAAGCCAGAGAAAACAATACGCTGACTCCTTTGGGAGAGTACCCATACTCCACAGCGAGCAAATCATCCAAGACGTTATAAATTACGATACACAAACCCCCGGTAGTTACCAAAAACAGAGAAAGTCTTTTAAGGTAGTTGCTACTAAATAAGGCCTTGATACCCAAGGTGTTTTGCTCAAAAAAGCTCACCAGACTATACTTCTCGGTGTCAATTTTTGGCTCTTCTAGCCAAAAGCAAATGATCAGTCCTATGAGATTCACTACTCCATTGAGCACCAGTGGCAGTCCGGGATATATATAATAAGCAAATCCGCCAATCACACCACAGATAGCCATCGACCAAAGACGAAACGCGTTCAGTTTACCAATCCGCTTGTCATACTGATCCTCCTCTTTGAGAGTCTTCAAACTATCAAAGACCAAGGCTTCCATCGTTCCCGAATAAAATGCTCCACCACCATTTACCAGAATCCAGAGAGACAAAGCCAGCATCCAAAAGCTAGTTGAGAAACCCATGATAATATTTCCTATTCCAGCCAGCAAAAAGGCCAGCATCAAAGTTTTCTTTTTCCCCACCTTATCCGCAAAGACTCCAGTTGGGATTTCAAAAATTAATCCTGCCGCAATAGCGACGGAGTCCAAAACAGCTACGGCAGAGTATCCTCCAAAACTCAAGTAATAAAAAATCCAGTTTCCCATCCAAAACCAGCTGTGGAAAGCAAAGGATAAAAAATAAGCAATACTGATATTTCTCTTCACTCAGTCATTTTACCTTGGTACAATAACTTATGACAGCCATCATTTTTGCCCTAATTGCCGCGGTTGGGTGGGGAACAGCCGATGTTTTCGGTGGCTTGGTCGCCAGAAAAATTGGCGGATACTCCTCCGCTGTCTGGTCCTACATACTCTGTCTTGTTATAGCTACCCTGTACCTCCCATTCGCCCTCCAAGAGCTAGATGGCATCACCACCCAGACGATCATTTGGCTTTTGATCCTTACACCAGTTGGGGCCATCCCGCTAATGTCTCTTTATGAAGGTATTAAGTTAGGCAACGCTTCTCTGGTCGGCACCATTGCCGGTGCCAATGGGGGACTCGTCGTCATCCTCTCGGTCCTCTTTCTGGGAGAAAGAATCAATCTCGCCCAAGTTTTATCCATTTTGGCAATTCTCGTCGGCTTACTACTTTCATCACTCGATTTTAAAAGTCTTAAAGTCAAACAGCTACTGTCTGACAGGGGAGTCCCGTACGCCATCGTGGCCATGGTCACCTGGGGCATTTACTTCACCTTTATCAAGATACCTATCGATAACATCGGCTGGTTTTGGCCCGCCTATATCTCCTGGATGAGTTTTCCACTAATTCTCATTTTCATGAAGGCAAAGTCCATCAAATTCGAACTTCCCAAAGACAAAGGTGATGTGGTAAATATGGTCATGAACGGTATCCTGGGTACAGTGGCCCTCTTCGCCTTTAACTTCGCCCTCACCACTGGCCAAAACGCCATCGTTTCACCACTCTCTAGTTCTTACCCAGCTCTTTTTGCCATCATGGCTTATTTCATCTTCAAGGATCGCCTCACCAAGCAACAA
>CAZUFH010000066.1:0-2034 GCA_964618885.1 uncultured Pseudomonadales bacterium | reverse complement strand
TCTTTTTGCCATCATGGCTTATTTCATCTTCAAGGATCGCCTCACCAAGCAACAAATCCTTGGCATTATTGTCACTCTTGCCGGAGTCATTGCTCTCTCTGTGGTCTCTTAGTCGCTTGTCGCCAAGTAGTGGTCCACTAGTTCTTCATTTTCACCAAACATAAAGCTACCCTTCACAAATTTTCCCGCAAATACTTTTGGCATCCAGAGGATGTCATCCAACCACATCTCGGAGTAGGGGACATCCTCCAGCTTGAACCATTTCGGTTTCATTTCTTCTGTTTCTACTGGCTCACCTTCCCAAGTAGTTGCCACGTATACATTCACTTTCATGCCCCAACTTTTTTCTGTTAATTGATGAATATAAGTTAACACAGCCATCTCCTTAATATCCATTGGCGTTACCACTATTTCCTCCTTACATTCTCTGATTGCCGTCGTGCGCATATCTTCTCCCAGGTTTGGCTTACCGCCCACACCATTCCACTTACCCATCCCAAAGCCGCGTTTCTTCATAGCCAGAAGGACCTCATTGTCCCTCAAAAGCAGTAGGATCGTAGCTTCTCTTAAAGGTGTCTGCAATGTTTGTTCGTACTCTTTAACCTTCATATATTCTGATTGTACTGCTAAAGTCTCTCTCCTTCGACATTTTCAAGGTAGTTCTTTCCCTCGCTTCCCAATTCATCGTGCAATTAGACCAACCATATCACAGTCATTTGGGAAAGAATATGCGTCAGGCTATATAATAGACAAAACAAATCCCAGCTCAACAAAGGAAACCTCATGATCATTTACCTTAACATTGTTATCTTCGTGCTTACCTTTCTTTGTGTCACTCTCTGGACACAGCTCAAACTATTCCATAGTAGCCTCGGGCACCCAGAAACCAGAGAGATAATTATCAATGACTCCCAACTCACATCCCTAATCAAAATAAAAACAGGTTACCAACTAGACAAAATCTACCTCGCAAATAGTAAGAAACTTTATGGCATGATGCCTAGTATATTCAGACCGCACCTCATTCTTTCTCAAGCACTCTTCGAGGACTTTGATAGTGAAGAAACAGAATATGTTCTGCTTCACGAGATGGCTCACTTTCTCCTTCATCATATACTCACAGAAGAAATTCTTGGCACCTTTCTCTTGACGGCTGGACTTACCACCATATCGGCCTTAAGCCTCTCTTTTCTACCGGCTATTCTCCTTGGACTTATCTTTGGCATAGTCATGATTCAATTTGGTCGCCAGCACGAGTACGAAGCCGACGCCTATTCACTATCTCGCATGACCAACCCGGCAGGTATGATCACCGCCACCCAAAAGTTCCGAGATCAATACAGCACGCCACGGAATAAGGCTGTGGAAGCCATTTTCTACCGAGGCAACCCATTTTCCAACAGGATCAAAATGGCAAATCACGAAATCGCCAGGCGTCAGCAGGGCTAAGCACACCCACGACCTCTCATTTGAGAGGTCTTTTGCTTACTAAGGGTTGAACCTTAGAAGACAGTTTTTAATCAAGTTAATTCACCTGCAAGGATGATCCTTGCAGGTACTTGCAACACTCGTGCTAAAATTTTGAGGATGAACTGGACAATTTCACGGGCTACTTCGGGCCACCTCAGAAATCAAGTTTACGCTTTTTCTCTCCCCCCCCACCAAAAATATTTTGTACAAACTCCGTCACACAGATTGCAGCTACATTGTTAACCAGAACAATTTCAATCACTACCTAAATCTGTTACTTCACGATCTGCCAGAATACATTATCGGGCTTGGCTCTTACTCAGGAGTAGATCAAGACAAGATCAGAATTGAAACCGTCTGTGCCAATCAATTCCGTAATGACTACGATGGAGGAGTACCAAAACAAACAATACTCAATTACTTTCTTGACCCAAATGAAGATATGAAACTTGGAACAGCTATGGGGAATTCTTACTGTAATCAAATTAGCTGGAAGATTATGGATCAAATAAATAGGGGAGAGTTACGCTCCAAGCTCACCTTTCTCCACATCCCCAAATCTAT
>CAZUFH010000065.1:0-6173 GCA_964618885.1 uncultured Pseudomonadales bacterium | reverse complement strand
GCGCATCTTTCCACCCAACCTTCCGGCTTTTCCACCATCAGCTGACCTTCGAAATCCACAATAGTATCAATATCCAAAAGTATCTCCGGCATAACTGTTTCGGTTGGGGCAAATTTTCCGTCAATAATATCCATCTGCACTCGCTTAGCTATCCCCCAAACTTTCTTTAACTTTTCTTCAAAAGAAGCAACGTCTTTTTCTAATATCGCCGGAACAATTGTAATCATTTTTTAGATTAAGTTATCCAATTTCATAATTCTTCTTTTGTACTTGTCTTCCCTGGAAAATTCCTCCTTCAGAAAAATTTCAATCATTCGTCTAACACTAACTTCATCAACATAGTCAGAGGGTATAGATAGACTATTGATATCATCATCAATCCTACCTTTCCGTACTGCTTCAACTTCAAAACCCAGACCGCACCTTATTCCGGCAAATCTATTGGCTGCGATCACCATTCCAAACCCGTTTCGACAAAATAAAACCACCCTATCACCCGAAGAAGTCACTGCCCTAACTGCCTCTTTGGCAAAATCTACATAATCATCTTCAGCCTTCAAGTCATGAGATCCCACATCTTCAACTGTATAACCCTCCTCCACGAGCCACTTCTTAGTTGACTCTTTCATCTCAAACCCCCCATGATCCGCCCCAAGTATTACCTTCATACCAATATCTTACACGAATTCCAAAATCTGTAATCCGAGAACTGAGATCTTAATCTATTCCCAACTCCGCTCTTAATTCTTCCGACATCGCTTCGGTACTCCAAGGAGGGTCCCACACCAGCTCTACCGTCACATTCTTGACCTCAGGAACCTCTTTCATAGCCTCTCTCACCTTCTTATCAATCACCGGTGCCAGGGGACATCCCGGGCTCGTCAGAGTCATCTCAATCTCTGCTTCTCCGGCTTCGTATCGAACGTCATAGATCAAACCTAGCTCTACGATACTCACTCCCAGCTCGGGATCAATTACATTCCTCAAGGCTTCACGGATTTTTTCTTCAGTCGTTTGCATCACCTGATTTTATACTGAGCCTCGATTAAAACAAAGACTCCCCAAACAGCCAGAGTCAAGGCTATCAGCATCCATTGAGTGCTCGCCAACCAAAGGTCTGTTCCCAGAGCCCCTATTAAGGCAAGGATTACACAAATAATCGAAGCATAAATTAGTACCTTTCCCACCGCCAGTTTATCTTTATTTCGCATTCATCACACCTCCCCTCGAAATATATATTACAAATTCCTCCACTTTATCCTAGTATAGCAAAAGCCGAGAACTTACTGTCAATAATACTTCTCATAATGGATCTGTCCTTCAGGTACTCCTTTTTCTTTCAGCTGAATTTCTGTTTCGGCGATCATCTCCGGTGAGCCACAAAGGTAGGCCAGCGTCGTACTCCAATCTTGTGTAAGCTGATCCACCAAAACACCTACATGGCCCTTAAACCCTGGCCAGTCTTCTGTGGCTTGAGACAAAACGACATCAAACTTAAAATTATCAAAATCGCGGTTAATGTTATCCATTTCTTTTAGCCAATAAAGATCTTCTTCATGTCTCATCCCCCAAATGAGTCTTACCTCACCAGCATAATGTTTTTTATACAAGAGATCCTCAACCATCGGTTTCAAGGGTGCGATACCCGTCCCTGTTGCGATAAAGAGTAAGTGCTTCGCTTCAAACAACCCAAGCGGGTCAATCGTAAACCTTCCCAAAAAGCCCAGTACTTCCACCGCGTCCCCTACTTTTAAACCCAAAATATACTTCGATCCCACTCCCATCGGGGTGATATCGACCAAAACATCAATGCTCCTTCCCTCAGGCAAACTAGCTACCGAATATGACCGTCTCATGCCTTCATCACTGACTTTCAAACTAGTATACTGTCCGGGAACAAAGTTAACTTCTTCATCAAAACCAAGTCTCACTAGCCAATTATTACCGGCCAGATTTTCCTTAAACTCAACTATTCCAATTAATTTTTTGGGTATCACTTCTTTAATTTAGCACCTTTGTTATCTAATCGCGATTACGATGCCCATTATTACCAGAGCCAAACCCAATATAAATCTCATCCAGGTCGTATTTTTATGTTCCCATTCTTTCATCTCCACTACTTGTTTGCCCCCAACCATTGATACCAGAATTACAATCAGTGGCAGAATAAAAATTAAGTTATAGTAAAGAAAATAGCCAAGAACCGCCACCATGGGCAATCCAGACCTAGCTATCACCGCCGTAGTTCCAATATAAAGAGGTAACATACACGGTGTCGCAAAGACCGTTGTTAATACTCCGATCAATACCGTCACTCCCACACTAGTCCTAGCCATTAGCTTATTAATTCTCTCAAAACCTATCTTAGGCATTCTGAGGTGAATAGGTGATTCTTTCCAAAAAACATCCTTTAGTTGGATTAAGCCGGCTATCACGATCATTCCCCCCAAAACTTGTTTAAACACTCCCGCAATCCACCATCTCTGCATGTAAAATGCCAATTGATAAAACATCAATCCCAAAACTAGATATGTTACAAAGACGGTTCCAATGTATACCAGTCCAATTTTTAACAGCCAGCCTTTATCCTTATCTTTCGCCCCAAAAACTAGCAAATATCCCAAGAAAGTAATGAGCATTCCTATCCCGCAAGGGTTCAGTCCGTTAGCAAATGCCGTCGCTGTTAAAATTGGCAAATTAATCATTTGTTCTCTCCCAACAGTTCCTTAACCTTATCTACGACAAAAGGTGTTCCCACTTGTTCTCCGTTGATAAAGAATGTAGGAGTTCCTGAAAGTTTTAACGATGCCGCCAAATTCGCGTCGGTAGCTACAAAATCGGCCACTTCCTTAGATTTAATTTTGTCTGTAAACGTCGTTTCATCCAATCCCAAAGTCTTCGCGTACTCGGCAAACAAGACTTCTGGCTTACTAGAATCAGACCATTCTTCCTGCTTCTCAAACATTAAATCCATCATCTCCCACCCTTTTCCCATTATTCTCGCTGCCTCTACAGCCTTCGCTGAGATCAGAGCATACTTATGGACGTTCGCCGGTAGTGGATAGTGTCTCATTACTATTTTTACTCCAGACATGTCAAATAGCTCTTTTGTGCTGGATTCGGCCGCTTTACAAGCGGGACACTGAATGTCGGAAAACTTGACTACAGTCACTTTAGTTTCACCATTCTCTTTGATGAACCTCGCTCCTTCCAACAAAACCTTCTCGTCCACTTTCAACGCACTTTCTGGACTAGCCATCTTTGACAAACCGTAGATCACTACAAACAGGAGCAGTACACTACCTACTACGACTTTCAAAATTAACTTCCAATCGTTCATGTTGTATCGTCATTGCGAGGAACGAAGTGACGTGGCAATCTCACTCCACCTAGCATTTTTATAAATATTAACTATTATTTTCAAAAATCTTCAACAACCCTCGATAGGCGAGTGTAGCACACTTCATTCTACCTGGATTTATCTCCCCTCCCAGCATTTCTACTATCCCCGCTTCTCCGAACTTTTCTAGATCCGCCCTGTTCATCCCTACTACTTTTTCCGAGAGCATACTGGCCGAGGCCGTCGATATCGCGCACCCCACCCCTCTCCACTTCATCTCTTTTATCACCAACTCTTCTGTTCCGTCATTGCGAGCGAAGCGTGGCAATCCAGAGTCATCCTTTCTTTGATTTTTCGAGTTTTTGAGTTTTTGAGTTTTTACTTGTATCTGTATCATATCTCCACATGACGCATTCGCCTCGTCCATAGTCACGTCGGCATGATCCATCTCTCCAAAATTCCTGGGGTTCTTATAATGATCAATAATAATGTCCTTGTAATCGGTCATGGATTTTATGCAAAAACTTTTGGCACTTCTCTGATTTTCTCAATCAGATAATCAATCTCATCAGTTGTATTGTAGATATAAAACGTCGCTCTTACCATGGCCGGCACCCCAAAGGATGTCACCAAAGGCGCCGCACAGTGCTGGCCACTTCTTACTGCGATGCCAAAATTATCCAGAATTTGTGCCGCGTCATGCGGGTGAACTCCAACCACATTAAAGGCCAAAGCCCCGCCTCTCTCTTCGACATCTTTTGGACCATACAGAACCACTAATTTTTCTGCCTCCAAAACAGACATTTTTTCCAGAGCGTACCTCATCAGGTCTTTCTCGTGTGTACGGACATCATCCATTCCGAGAGATTCCAGATAGTCTACCGCTGCCCCAAGTCCAATAATTCCAGCTATGTCAGGAGTCCCTGCCTCAAATCTACTCGGCAAGTCTGCCCAAGTCGCTCCGGTAATCTTCACTTCGTTGATCATATCTCCCCCAAAAAGGAACGGTCTCATCTTGGATAATACTTCTTTTCTTCCCCAGAGTACTCCCGTACCGGTTGGACCCAGCATCTTGTGTCCGGAAAAGGCTACAAAATCTGCTCCCAAAGTTTTTACATCCACCTTCATATGAGGTACCATTTGCGAAGCGTCCACCAATACCGTAACCTCGGGTGATTTTGATTGAATCATCTTGATCATGCTTCTCACGTCCGGCAAAGTCCCCAAAACATTTGATGCTCCCGTAACTGCAAACAACTTAACTTTTCCGTCAGCAATTAAATCTTCAAAACTTCCCAACCTCGCAGTTAGTCCATTATTAGTGAACACCCTATTTTGAGTTTTTGAGTTTTCGAATTTTTGAGTTTTAATTACTAACTTTCCTTCACTGTCAACATCAATTATTCTCAACTCTGCACCCTTTTCCCGGCAAAGTTCCTGCCAAGGCACCAAGTTTGAATGGTGTTCCAGTCTACTTACCAGCACCGCCTCTCCTTTATGAATATTTTCCCTTCCCCAAGAATACATCACTAGATTGAGGCTCTCGCTCGCGTTTCGGGTAAAAATCGTTTCTTCCGACCTGGCTCCGATAAACTCAGCCACTTTCCTTCGGGCTTCATCCACCAGCCTAGTGGACTCTACTGAAAGTTCATACACACCTCTGTGAATATTGGCATTGGTATTTCGATAATAGTCATCCATTGCCTTGATGACACTCTCTGGCTTCTGGCTAGTCGCCCCACTATCAAGATATACCAAATCATGCCCATGAATCTTTCTCTTCAATATCGGAAAATCTTTTCGGACTTTTTCTACATCAAACATATGCTTATTTTAAACAATTTATTTGAATATTTTTGATGAATTAATTCCAAAGTACCTGTCCCCAAAGAAAAAGATTGCGCAAAGCAAAAATGCCCGGTTTTTATGTACTCGTAAAAATTTTCGCTGTAAGACAGGACGGATTTGGCGCAGGCCAAATAGCGTCCGTTTTTTCGTGGGGATAGGTACGACAGGAAAGAGTCAAAAATATTTTTATTCATTAACCTCTTTCAAAAAACCATCCACTATTAATTTTTTAGCCTCCTCGATGTCCACCCCTCTGCTTTCAAGGTAGAACAACTGTTCATCGTCAATCTTTCCCACTGTCGCCGCATGAGATGCTCGTACATCGTTATTCTCAATTTCCAGCTTTGGTTCTGCCACGGCACTGCTTTTTTTATCAAGTAATAGTATTCTCATTTCCAGGAAGCTATCTGTTTTTCTGGCTTCTTTCCCGATCTTTACCATTCCATCTACGGTCACCCGAGCCCCGTTCGCCACCACTCCTTTGATGACAATTCTTCCAAAAGTATTTGCCACCCGATGGTCGGCCACCACCCTCACTTTATAGTCACCCGGTTCCATCGCCGAGATCACTCCCAGCACCTCTTTCTCTTCAAACGAAGTCAAGAAGGGGACCACCAAATCAATCTCCCCCGGTTTGTCTAATTTGAATCTCTGTATTTTCATTATGTTTTGAATTTTTGAGTTTTTGGTTTTTTGAGTTTTACCCAACCGACCCTTCCATTTCTAACTCCACCAATCGGTTCATCTCGATGGCGTATTCCATAGGAATTTCCTTCACCACCGGCTCCATAAACCCATTTACAATCATCGCACTAGCTTCTTCCGCGGTAATCCCTCTACTCTGAAGGTATAGCAGTTGCTCTTCGCTCACTCGACTTACCGTCGCTTCATGTTCCAGCACGACATCGTTTTCTTGAATTTTATTTACCGGATAAGTGTCGGACCTGCTTTTCTCATCCAGTATCAGAGCATCACAGACCACTTT
>CAZUFH010000064.1:1504-6193 GCA_964618885.1 uncultured Pseudomonadales bacterium | reverse complement strand
TGTTGGAGAAAAAAATTGAGTCAATTGAATGGATTCCCGATCAGGTCGGGAATGACAGAAGGAAGAGTGAATTGGAGGAGGAGGGAGGTGTTTGGGTGAATGGGGAGGGGTTTGACGCAGTGGTGATGACGACTCCGGCGCCGACGACAAGGAAATTACTTGGTACTATTGTGGGTGAGACACAGATAAATTATTTGTGGGGTCAGACTTTGATTTTGGAGACTTCCAAAAAGCTGATTAAAGGTTATTGGATGAATATTTTAGAAGATCATTGGCCGTTTCTTGTGATGGTGGACCATACCAATTTTATTGATAAAAAATATTATGGTGGTAAGCGGATTGTATATTTAGGAAATTATCTACCGGAAGGACATCCACAACTAAAAATGAACAAGGAACAACTACTAAAACTTTACACCCCTTTTATCAAGAAGATATCTAAGGGGTTCAATAAGACAATGATAAAGAATATGTATCTATTTAGAGAGCCTTTTGCCCAGCCGGTGTTCCCGGTGAACTACTCCAAAAGTATCCCAAGCATGAGGTCCCCTGTTAAGGGGGTGTACTTGGCCAATATGAGTATGGTCTATCCTTTTGACCGAGGGACTAACTACGCTGTTAAAATGGGAGTGGAGGTGGCAAAAATGGTTATGAAGGATTTGAAAAACAGATGATAATAATAACGGCGTCATCGCGAGGAGATGAAGGCGACGTGGCGATCCCCGACTCGGAGATTGCCACAGCTCGAGTACGAGATTCGCAATGACAATATATAGCAATCTCAATACCAAATGTCTGTTTTGTCATGCCGGACTAGATCCGGCATCCAGGATTTTCTGGATTCTGAATCAAGTTCAGAATGACGTGGAATTAATTTTTTGATGAATATTATTAAAATTTATATAGATCCGCCTAGGCGGGTGACATTGAAGTGATTAATGACTTATTGATTATTGGGAGGGTGTATTTGATCAGTCTGATGCTGCAGCTCGTTGCCTGGCCAGTGACCAGATCGCTCTTTGGGAAATTGACAGATAAAGGATGGGCAGTCTCTAGGCTTATTTCAACACTGGCGGTTTGTCTTGTTATTTGGGAATTGTCTAATCTTGGATTACCGATCAATACCAATTGGGGATTTTTAATCGTGGCAGGTGGGATGGCTATCTTTAATATTTGGTGGTTACTCTTCAAAAAAGATGAAGCGGAGTTAACAAAAGAAGGCTTAAAGATGATTGGCATGGAAGAGTATTTATTTTTGGTGGGTCTCCTAGGAATTTCGATGGTCAGAGCTTTTTTGCCAAACATCGATAGTTTGGAAAAGTTTATGGACTTTGGCTTTATCAATAGATACCTTGACTCTCCGACCTTGCCGGCCATGGATATGTGGCAGGCGGGAAAATCGATTAATTATTACTCCTTTGGCCACTTCTGGGCCAGTGGGCTGATTAGATTTTTTATGGTTCCTCCTGCAGTGGGATACAACTTAGTCTTGGGATTTATTGCCGGCATGTCGATGTCGATCTCTTTTAGTATTTCTCACTGGATGGCCGGCGCAAAAAAGGCATCGGTGGGCATGGTGGCAGGATTGGTCGGGGCAGTGACTACGGTGATAGCGGGAAACAGCCATGTGCTTTGGTACTTTATTTCTCACAGAGGGCTCGATGGCTATTGGTATGCGGACGCGACTAGATTTATTCACAACACCATTCACGAGTTTCCCGGATATAGCTTTGTAGTGGCGGACCTGCATGGACATGTGCTGGGTTTACCGGTGGTCCTACTGTTTATTTTGACCTTTTTGAGCTGGCTCAGTCACAGAACCGTTATTTTTGAAGCCTTGATGGGCACCCTTTTTGGAGTAATGATGATGACGAACACTTGGGACGTAGCGGTTTATGGACTGCTCTTGGTCGTGGCCGGATTACAACTGGTAATACAAGACACCAAAAACTTCGAACGATTGATAAAATCAGCCGGGATAATGGGCTTGTTTATGGGTCTCACCGCCATCCCTTGGATGATGAGCTTTGTACCGATCTCGAACGGTATCAAGGCGGTGGTCGAACACTCACCTCTTTGGCAGCTCGCGGTCTTGTGGACAGGAGGACTGGCAATCACGGTAATGGCCGTCGTGACGGAAGGCAGAGGAGAGAGAAGGTGGCCAGTCAGAGCGCTAGCCTTGACGGTAATTCTGCTGATAATTATTCCGGAACTTGTCTTCGCCAAAGATATTTATCCGGATCACCCCCGGGCAAACACGATGTTTAAGCTGACCTATCAGGCCTCGATAATGATCGGGCTACTGGCCGGAGCATTGTGGGGCAAGCTACTGGACCGAGAGAGAAAAATTCCAGGATTTATTAGAGGGGGAGGTATTTTGGTGGCCGGGGTAATTTTGATAGGGACGATGATTTTTCCGGCGGTGTCGTTCCCCAATTTTTATAATAATTTTAATAAATATCAAGGGCTGGATGGCGAAACTTGGCTAAAAACAGAGCTGCCAGAAAAGTACAACGTGATTAAGTACTTACAGCAACACAGAAATGGCAAGAACTTGGTGGAAGCGGTGGGAGATAGTTACACCCACTTTAATGCGGTCTCGATATTTTCCGGAGTGCCCACCATCGAAGGCTGGAGGGTGCATGAATGGCTCTGGCGGGGAGGTTTTGATGGTGTGGCTGCTCGCGAGATAGAGGGAAAGACGATTTATGAAACAGTTCATCAGACAATGAGAATTACTTTGCTAAAAAAATACAA
Organism: uncultured Pseudomonadales bacterium; assembly: GCA_964618885.1. Classification (GTDB taxonomy): domain Bacteria; phylum Patescibacteriota; class Microgenomatia; order UBA1400; family MFAQ01; genus UBA10133. The sequence continues at coordinate 3,436 of CAZUFH010000064.1, read as the reverse complement.
CGTCGGCTGGATAATGGTCGGGTCGGATGAGAGAGGAATGTATACGGTGAACGACGCGGGGATAAAAAAATTGGGCGAGGTGGTTTACGAGAATGGAGAGACGTATTTGGTGAAGGTGAAAGAATAATAACTTCAGGGCCAGGCCTTGAAGATTGGGTGCCCTATAAGGCCTGGCCCTGGGCAACTACGGGGAGGAGAGGTGGTTTTTGAGGTATTGCTTGAGTGCATTCCAGTTGTTATCCTTGGGGATCAGGACCCACTCACCGTTGTACTTGGCGACGGGCGGATTGTACAGAATAGTCACTCCGTTTTTATCTGGAACAATAGATAGAGGGATGGTGTTGATGGGTTTGTCTCTAGTATCGAGGGCTAGTTTGGCGAGAGTGGGATAAAGGTCGCTCCCGATATTGGATTTGAGATTTTTTTCGACGATGCTCAGCAAGGCATCTACCTTTTTTTGGTCGAGGAGAAAACCAGGAGTGATTATTTTTTGGCGGAGAGCCGAAATTACCTGCTGTTGACGAGTAGACCGGGCAAAGTCCGTCCCTTCATCACCGGTGGAGTGCCGCGAACGGACGAACTTGAGAGCAGTTAATCCATCTAGGTGAAGTGACCCTTCGGGGAAAGCAATGGTTTCATAACGGGAGGAGATGGGTAAAGCTCGCTCCCGACCGGGTATGGGAAATTCGGTATCGGTAAATCCAGGGCTAACAGTAATATCAATCCCGCCAACTAGGTCTACCGCCTGCTGAAAAAGAGCAAAATTGATGATGGCGGTGTAGTGAATGGGGAGTCCAAGGTCTTGAAGAATGGTCGCTTGGGCGGTTTTGATACCGGCGCCGGGACTGGCTTGCTCTCCGTAGTAGTATGCAGTATTGATTCTGGCTTTTAAGGAAGGAGACCAAAGATCGCGGGGAATACTGATCAGAGAAGTGGTTTGGGTGTCGTGGTTAAAGGAGGCAATAATCATGGTATCTGTGAGATTGGGTGAGTCGGAACCCTCACCGCGGATACCTAGGACTAAAAAATTGGTTACGCTACTGGTACTTTCCAAGTTATCTTTCGGCGTGCCAAAGAAGCTGAGGAGATTTTCAGGTTTGACATTTATTTTTTGCAGATATCGATACCCCGCGACTCCAAGGGCGGCTATCAATAAGCCAAAGAAGGAAAGTAATATCAGCCACAAGTACTTTTTAATTCCGGCAAATATTTTGACAAAGAGGCGCATAGGGCGAAGACGACTTAATTTCACGAGAGTTATGAAAGACTGCTGATAATACCAGCGAAAAGAGTAGGCTCAAGACTGTCGGTGCCCACCAAGACCCCGTCGATGCAGTTCTCTCTGACGAAAGAGGCCGCATTGTCTGAAGAAACAGACCCACCATAAAGAATGGGGGCGGAGTTGTCTGTCAGAAAAGCGATTTGGCCAGCCACGTGATTGGCATCGACAGGGTCAACCGGCTTGCCGGTGCCGATCGCAGAAATAGGTTCGTAAACAAAGAAGCAACGAGAGACATCGACGTCTAGACTGAAAAGGGATTTTATTTGCTCGTCTATATACGGAGTATCGAGACAGACAATGGGAATGATAGAGTTTTCCAGCAAAAGACGGGCTTTCTCAGCAACCATCTCAGAAGTTTCACCGAATTCCCGGCGGCGTTCTGAATGTCCCACTATACAGTAGCTGACAAGCTCAGCCAGCATATTGGCCGTGATCTCACCGGTGTGTTTGCCGGGAGCGAGATGGGAGACGTTTTGTGAACCGGAGAGGATCTGGAGACCTAGATCGGAGATTTTTTGGTTGAAGGAGGCGATATCAGTAAAAGGGAGACAGAGAATGACGGTGGTGTCCGGGGAAAATTTGGGGCGAAGAGCTGAGAGCTTGTCCAGCCATACGAGGGATTCGGTGATGTTTTGATTGCTTTTCCAGTT
>CAZUFH010000064.1:0-1404 GCA_964618885.1 uncultured Pseudomonadales bacterium | reverse complement strand
GGGAATGACAGTGGAGTGAGATTCCTCCACTTTGGTCGGAATGACGAATGGGAGAGGGTTGGGGTTAGGTAGGGTAAAATGTTTGAGTGGAAGATAATAATTTGAACGAAGAACAGCTGGTGGCGGTGACTCACCAAGAAGGACCACTCCTGGTGCTGGCCGGGGCGGGATCAGGCAAAACCAGAGTACTGATCCACCGGGTAGCTTGGCTTATCAAGGAAAAAAAGATTGAGCCGGGAAAAATTGCCCTGCTAACTTTTACGAACAAGGCGGCGGGAGAGATGAAGGAAAGAATCAAAAAAATTGGCCGGGAAGCAGGCCGAGAGTCAGGTAAAAAAATTGAGTTGGGATTTTCGGGAACCTTTCATACTTTTTGTGCCAAGCTACTTAGAAACTACGGTATGAATGTGGGGATCAGCCCTCACTTTGTCATCTTTGACAGCCAAGACAGTGAATCGGTTATGAAAGCAGTCCTCAAAGACTTGTCCATTGATCCAAAGCAGTACAAGCCAGGGATGTTCTTGGCGATGATTGGGAAAAAGAAAAATGACTTGGTGACACAAAAGCAGACCGAAGAGACCGCCAAAGACTATATCTACCGGCAACTGGCAAAGGTATGGAGAGAGTATCAGACAAGGCTGGCTCGAGATAATGCGGTCGACTTCGATGATTTACTAGTCAAGGCAGTGGAACTGCTGAAAATAGAACGGGTTCGAAAAGAAATAAATAAGCAGCTAGAGTGGATACTGGTGGACGAGTATCAAGATACGAACAAAGCTCAGTTTGAGCTGACGAGGCTTCTGGCCGGCGAAAAACACAATATTACTGCCGTGGGAGACGCGGCTCAAGCCATCTATTCTTTCCGGGGGGCCGATTATCGAAATTTGTTGCTCTTGGAGCAGACTTATCCAAAATTGACCACGGTTGGACTACCCAAAAACTATCGCAGTACTCAGTACATCTTGGACGCGGCATACTCGGTGGTGAGCCACAATGTAAATCACCCCACCATAAAACTTTCAGCCACGAGAGACATGGGACAAAAAGTATCTCTGTATGAAGCAGTGGACGAAAAGGATGAAGCCAAGTATGTGGTGGACCGCTGTAAAAGTATTAGTGACCGGGGAGAAGAGGTGGCCATCCTCTACCGTACCAATGCTCAGTCCCGCGCGTTTGAAGACGAACTTCTCAAAAGAGACATTCCATATAAATTGATTGGTGGTCTCAGATTTTATAACCGGGCGGAAGTGAAAGATTTGATTGCTTACTTGAGACTGATAAATAATCCCTCGGAGGAAGTGAGTCGGCAAAGAATTGAAAAATTAGGTAAAAGAAAGATGGCTATTTTTGAAACCTGGCTCGATAAGCAACCGGAGGAAAAGAGAAAGTCTGGACAGCCGGGAG
>CAZUFH010000063.1:0-6384 GCA_964618885.1 uncultured Pseudomonadales bacterium | reverse complement strand
CGGAAATAAAGATAGATGGTGGCGATGTTTCTACCATCTTTGATCACACATTCGACTCGGCTACAAAGACTACTATCTATTACCCAACGATTTCCGTATTCACCATCACTTATCTTGTCTAATTTGATCATTTCCCCTGAGGTAGAAAGAATCTGCCACTGATTGCTCTTTGACTCCAGGAAATTTAGCATTTGGCTCTGAGACAGAACCTCGAAGGTAAGCATGTACTTATATTGGGAGATTTCCTTTGTAATGAGGAGTTTTTCCTGTTTGTCTTCTACACCGGCTAGGCTTATTCTTTTGGAAGAGTACTGTGGATTTATTTCATACAGAGAGTAATCTTCTCCAAAATCTTTGATTTTTCTCCCTAATAATTTTTTTAATATCTTCGGACGCATTTGACTCTGATAGAGCCCGCCTGGATAAAAATCACTCTCTGTAAACTGCGGACTGTAGTCATTATTTAAAATAATGTAGTTGATATTTACTTTGTTGAAAACTTTCAGAATTTGTTCCCCGTCTCCCCTGTCAATGGCTGCAGTTAGCTCACCAGCATAAGGTCCAAACCCAGGAAGACCTGCCAGCTCACTCTTGTTGGACAAGTATACAAGAGGGGATATTCCAAAATAGTAGTGACCCTCAAGCATTCGATCACTTATGGGGATGTAATTGGCCACGTTAAGTGGCCACCAGACTATTTTCGTTTCATCAGACGAATTTTTTAAGTGGCTAGTAAGATCGTAGTAGTCCTGATTTAGATCGGTGATACTAAAAAGACTTTGGCTAGTGTCTTGGAGTCGCTTCGCTCCAAAAATAAGAATAAGAGTGATAAAAAGTGTCAAAAACAGATAGATTTTTCGCGAAGTAATCTTTTGCATGACATCTATGGAGGAAATAAGCAGAAGTGAGGAAGAAAGAGCTAGAGCATAGCCAAATTTGTCATACATAAAACGGAACATGTTAAATCCTGGAATGTGCCCGTTTAGCCAGAGGAAGAAACCAAGACCGGACTCGCCAAAGATATTGACGGTAAAAAGATATATGGAGGTAATCCAAAAAGCAAAAAGATAGAAATGCAAGGATTCCTTCGGCCTTGCAAAAATAAACTTGGCGAAGATAATCAAGGGAAAGAATACGAAGAGCGGCAAAAGACGACTGACCGGCTGGACGAGAGAATGAAACTGACTAAACAGGGGTAGAAGGATACTGTTACCTTTGGAGACAATTCTCATAATACTACCAGCTTGCCCAGAACTCTCAGAAGTGATTGATCGGCTAATGATATCTTCACCAGACCCGAAACTGGATAGGGCGGGGAAAAGAAAATGGAAGAACCAATATGAATTTAATAAAATTAACAAAAAAATTAAGATGGAAAAATGTTTTAAAAATACTTGCTTGTACTTGATTGCGAGGTAAATTATCACTGGAAGGAAACAACCAACAACCCCCAGTGTCCAAGGTATTGCTATTAAGGTTATGCTAAAAAGTGATAATAATATGACTAGAAAAATTGAGTAGGAAACAAAGTTGGTTTTTAGAGCTCTCATAAACAAATAGACCGCAAAGGGAAAGACCGAGACCAAATAAAGCGGAAACAACTGGTGACTCCACAATGTGTAGGCCGTAAAGTTTGAAAATACATAAAACAGCCCCGAGATTGCCTCCAGCTCTGTCTTGAGCTTAATCGCTGATAGCTCGCGGTATAGTAGGATAAATCCTAGATAGCCAAATGCAAGATTTAATCCGTAAAAAAGGTTTTGTGTATTTACGAAAGGTAAGAGTTTTTTAAAAATCACTATTAAGGTTAAGAATGGGACCTGATATGCCTGACTTCCATAAACACCAAGCGCTCCGGTGGTGTTCCTCGAATATAAATTAAAAACATATTTATTCAATATCTCACCAGGCATTAGGTAATAGAGTCTGGAGTCATCACCACCAGCCTGGTAGACCGAATTACCCCAAACCAAAAAAGGTAGGGCTAAAAGTAATAAAAAAATCAACCAGTGCATTAAATCTTTATGTATATTCTTTTTCATTTGAAATCTCTAAAGATAAACAGTCTCCTTGTCGGAGGAGATTACATAAGATATCCAGAGGGAAAAAAAGTAAGACCAGAAGAAAATTATCGATGAGATTAATCTTGGAGCCAAGTCTAGAATTTATCAAGTGTTGCATGCTCCCTAGGAAGCCTCCCGCAGAGGCGTATTTTACTTTGATAAGCTTTAACCCATTTTTACCAAACAATATCTTTATATTCTCGGGGTTATAATTATAGAGATGTCTTGGCAAGTCTCGATTGTACCAATACTTGCCAAAAAGTCTGGCATAAAGGCTATTGGTATTGGGAAGACCTAGATATATTTTTCCGTTTTTTGTCAAAAGTTCAACTAACTTGCCAACAAACTTTTTGGGGTCTGGAGTGTGCTCCAGTACATGCCAAACACGGATGACACCAAACTTTTTCTGCTGGAAATCGACGCGAGATAGGTCTCTATCAAAATAAATGTCTGCCGATTTTTTCTTTTCTCCGATTTCGAAGCCGGTGACTTCCCAGCCATACTTTTGCATGAGGTGGAGATTGTAGCCATCCCCGCAGCCCACGTCGAGAAAGGATTTGCTTTTCCCCATAGAGAGGGGTAGTCCGAAGAAGAAAGGCTTGCAAATAAGAGCCAAACAATACAGAAGATCTTTCTTTGAATTTGAGTGATAAGAGATCTCGACTATTTTTTCTCTGATCTTGGTAAAGACACCTTTCCTAGTTTCTGGTGAAGCCAAATTGTAAGAGTAGTAACTCTTGGGATAGAAGATGATTATTTCCCGATTGGAGGGAGTTGGATGAATTTTTTCCAACCCGCAATCTTTGCACTTCAGGACAACATATTTCTCAGTAGAGGTCTTGTACAAATAATCCTGGCCGGTCAGATTAGGGGTCATTTCCCCTCCGCAAATAAAGCAGAATTTTTGATGAGAATTTTTCATTTGGAGAGGAGTGAAAAAATTTGTGTTATAGATAAAGACCTGGAAATAGCCGGGAGATATTCATGATCTTTTAGTTGCCTTAGCTTTTGGACCTTGCCTCTCTTCCGAAGAGTCTTAGAAAGATTCTGAACGTTCCACAATAGTGATTTTATTAGCGCCAGAGACTTGGATCCCTCTCCTTTGAGACCAAAGAACAATATTAGTCCCAGGAGACAAAATAAATAGGTTGGAATAATCGTGACCAAGCTTCCGGCTTCGAAGTTTTTAAGGAAACTCAATAGTTTATTTTTGAAATTGTGAAACTGGATAAAAGAATTCTCAAAGACGAGAGAAGTACCACCATTCGCGTGATGACAAGTAGAGACCGGATAGTACCAACACTCGAAGCCCGCTAGCCAAGCCCGATGGCAGAGATCGGTTTCCTCGTAGTAGCACCAAAAATCTTCGTCAAAACAGCCAATCTTGTCTAACATGGATTTCCTGATAAACATGGCGGCGCCTTTGTTCGAGAAGACCTTAAGGGGTTCATTGTATTTCCTAAGGTTACTCTTGGCACGTAAGCCAAAGTAAGACAAGAAGGTAGTGGAGGTCCAAAAGGCGCCGGCGAGATCCAGCATGTTCGACTCATTCATCAATACTATTTTTGGCTGAGCTGTACCAATTTTCGGATTATCGAAGACAGGGACAATCTTTTCCAGCATATCCTTATCAATCACGGTGTCATTATTGAGTAAGAACACAATATCTCCTTTGGCTTTTTCTATCCCAACATTGTTTCCTTTGGCAAAGCCGTAATTTTGGTCTAGCTCAATGACCTTGACTTTCGGAAAGTACTCTCTGACGAAGGCCTGACTGTTGTCATTTGAGCCGTTATCAACCATGATGACCTCAAACTGCCGATAAGTTTGCCGAAAGACGGAGTCTAGACAAGTCTTGAGCCATTTTTTGCCATTCCAGTTGACAATGACGATGGAGACTAAATGAGCTTTCATCACTTCAGAACTCTATTTACTGTCTTTGAAAGATAGCCGGCGCCACCAAAACCATACTTCAAGAGAGTGTAAATAATAAACTCCATTCCTAAGACCGGGTGAGCAAAAAACTTTTGCCAATGACGTAAGTAGACTGGTCTAATGATGTTTAGTTGCCGAAGTGACTCTTTTTTATTCTCGGAAGCGTAGTGGACAAAGTCTCCCCCATAGATAAAGTATTTCATCAAATGCTTCCATAGATTAGTGGGCTCCCCCAGGTGTAAGGCCTCCGCTTCGATAAAGCCGGTTTTGAAACCTCGCTTATTTAACTTGTTCTGAAAATCGTAGTCCTCTCCGGCCGTAATTTTTTCATTGAAGCCGCCAATTTTTTCGTAGACCGCTTTCTTCAAAAATCTGGCTGAAGAGTGAGTGAGGTCGTACTTATACATATCGACTTCGAATTTTCTGATTTTGGCGATCCAAGAGACGCTAATGTCCGGCGAATTGTGTACCACTACCGCGTCACAACCCTCAGCTATTTTGGCCACACACTGAGAAATGACTTCCGGATCTAGGACGAAGTCGGAGTCTACCTTATATACTAAGCCACCCTGAGCTTTGGAAACACCAAAATTTACCTGAGCACTTCTTTCTGGGCCATGGGTGTAGACTTTGTCGGAGTATTTTTTGGCGGTGGAAACTGTTTGATCGGTACTGTGGTTATCGACGACAATAATCTCGATGTTTTGATAGGTCTGTCCCCTAACAGAATCAAGGCATCTCTTAATAGTTTTGGAACTATTCTTTGTCGGGACTATGACTGATACCAGTGGGAGTTGCCTGTTCACTTGGTGTTATTTATATAGATTCCCGATCAGGTCGGGAATGACAATTGATAAGTGTGATGATCATGGTTTTTTTAGGACTTCATAGAATTCATTACTGACTTTGTCCCAGTCGAACTGACGGGAATAAACTAAGGATGATTTTTGGATTTCGATACTATTCTTTAGTTCTACAATCTTCTTGGCCATTTTTTGGATGTCTTTTTCCAGGAAAATATAGCCTGAGACTCCATTCACAATTGATTCTCTGTTCCCCGGAACATCAAAGGAAATGGCTGGAGCGCCCATACAATTGGCTTCGATATTGACCAACCCCCACCCTTCCTTGAAGCTGGTATTCAAAAGCACGTGCGATCTGGCTAGAAGATCAAACTTTTCCTTGTCTGAGGCGTAGATAAACTCTACACTCTTTTCTAAGCCAAGATGTTTGACTAATTCTCGAAGAAATTTCTCATAGGACAACTCTCCTTTACCACTTATAATCAGTTTTGCCTTGGAGTCTAACTGGTGAACCAAACTAAAAACTTCGATGGCTCTCTCGGGTCCTTTCATCTTCACAAGCCTATTGAGGAAAACAATGGTCAAGTCTTTGTTTTTCGGAGGAACCTTATTTAGCTTGGGAGCGGTGACACCGTACTTGATGGTATGAATACGCGAGAGTGGTATACCGATGCTCGGTAACTCTTTGGAAACCGTGTCCCCGCCGACGAAATCGATATTTTTGTAAGGCGGATAAATGATTTTTTCCAGCAGACGGCCAACCCTGTTGATAGGAAAAGGGTACATGATATCCCAGATCTCACCAGCGACTTCGTGGATGTAGACGACAATTTTTTCCTTGACATAGAGAGGTGTAAGGTAAGGAATACCATGGACCTGATCGATGACGACATCGACCTTTCCCCGAAACTGGGTCATGTAGGTCCAAAAGACGAGAAAATAGAAAAGTGGATAGGTAAAAATTACCTGTGAGATGTTTCTTTTGAGAGGGAAACCAACATAGTGAAAATGCACTCCTTCGATAGTTTCACTATCGATACTCATATCGTACCGGGGACAGAGCCAGGTGACCTGAGCGTCGTGCTTTCTAACCCACCTCTTGGCATGCTCAATGGTGGCTCTTTCGGCGCCTCCCTCGAGAGGATCTCTAACGGAGCGCCAATTGATAATGAGGATTTTCATTTATGAATTTTAGATGAATTTATTTATATAGATTCCCGATCAGGTCGGGAATGACGACGTACGCGTTAGCTGGCTTTGGGGCGGGTGACGAACCACCAAGGCAGTATCCAGAAAAAGGAAATTAAAATAATAAATTGAATGCTAAGAAGTAAAGTAATCCAGAGCCAAAGCTTTTTATTTTTGGCTGCCGCAGCGATCCCAAATGCATAAGGCAAGACAATACCCATCTGATAAGTGAGACGCACGGCAGAGTAATGGTTACCTACCATGTTCAGGAGAAGGTAGAAGCCCCACATGGAGGCCGTAAGAACAGCCATGATGATGCTGATTTTTTTATTTTCCTTAAACTGTTTCCAGAAGCCATAGAGACTAAGAGGTAGGAGAACAAAACCGAGTAACCA
>CAZUFH010000062.1:0-6542 GCA_964618885.1 uncultured Pseudomonadales bacterium | reverse complement strand
GGCCTTGGCTGTCTTTAATAGTGTTATTAGGGCTGGCATTGGACCACTTTGGATACGATATGTATTGGTGGAGGATAGTGTAGTGTAGTTTTCAAGGCTCCGTGTAAAGCGGGGCTTTTTTGTGGCAAAAAACCCGCCGGGAGGCGGGGTATTATTTGAGGTGCTTCGTGTCGTTAAAATCTATTATCTTCCAACCATGGTCATGGGTATATTCCACCGTGGTAATTGCACAATGGTCCATGAAATACCGATTGAAAGTTCTGAAGAAATTAGGTGGTGTTAGCTTGTCTCCGTGAACCAGGGTAGTTAGAAACATGGCAAAAAACTGACTATGGCCAACCACCAGGATTGTTTGACCATCGAATTCCACTGGAAGTCGTCTTTTGAAACCGACGACTCTTTGGCGAAATTCTCCGTGAGATTCATCGTTTGGATCAAACTTGCTGGTCATATCACAAGCCTCAAAGACCCGACCCCGCCAGATTTTATATTTTTTGACCAGATCATCGTAGATACTTTTTCCATCGACAATTCTTCGAATCTCGCCTAAATTGGTGTCGATGTTGGGGAAAAGATACGAATTATCTTTGATAATGAGATCAAGTGTTTCCTTGGCTCTCATATAGTGGCTGCATAGAGCCACGTCTGGCATAATATTTGCTATTTTGGGACCAAGTTTTTTTGCTTGAGTCCTACCTCTTAATCCTAGATGAGAGAATTGGTCTTGTCGAATGACGTCTCGGTCTTCATCGTTTTCCAGGGCGTCAAAATTTTCCGAGGCCCCGTGACGGACAAAATAAACTTTAGTAGGCACAGAACCTCCTTTTTGAGTGGTATTTTTTAGTTAACGTACGACTTACAGGTGGGTAATATTACCATATTAGGCTCGGATGCGCAACCTATAACTTGCACTTTGAACAAGCTTGTGGTTTTTTCTGGTCTGAAAGTGACGGGCAGGCGCGGGGGCCTGCCCCTACAAAGTGGTGTTGGGGATGAATATTTATCGGGCATTGCACGCAATGCCCCTACAGGTATTTCATTTTGGGTACCAAAATGAAATACTGAAAGAATGCTTGCAAGAATAGAGAGTGTGGCCTGTGTGGGTCTGGAGAGTTTTTTGGTGGAGGTAGAGGTAGATGTGGCAGAGAAGGGATTTCCTGGGTTTAGTATCGTGGGACTGCCGGATAAAGCGGTGGCCGAAGCTCGGGAGAGAGTAAAGACAGCTCTGGTAAATAGTGGCTTTGCTTTTCCCCAGAAAAAAATTATTGTGAATCTTGCCCCGGCGGATCTGCCCAAAGAAGGCTCGGCGTATGACCTGGCGATTGCCGTGGGGATATTGGTGGCGAATGGGGATATACAAGTGAAGAACTCGAGAACGCAAGAACTCAAGGAATCAAGACAGATCCAAGAAGGTGATGGTGTTGTTGAGGGGTTGTTTTATGGGGAGCTGTCGCTTGATGGAAGCTTGAGGCATACCAAGGGGACACTTTTAGTGGCTCTATTTGCTAAGAAAGAAAATAAAAAGAGAATTTTCTTGCCTGTCTTGTCGGCGAATGAAGCGGCGGTTGTATCGGACATAGAAGTCTTGCCAGTAAGAAATTTAAAAGAATTAATTTTGCATCTCATGGGGGAGAAGAAAATAGAACCACTGAGAAAAATTGAAATAAAAAGTCTGGTGGAAGCAGCGGCACCTGAGTTTGATATGGCGGATATTGTGGGCCAGGAGACGGCCAAAAGAGCCTTAATAATTTCTGCGGCTGGTGGACACAACATTCTAATGTCTGGTCCTCCTGGGTCGGGGAAGACCATGCTTTCGAGGGCTTTGCCCGGCATCATGCCTCTCATGAGCGAAGCCGAAAGTATGGAGGTGACGAGAATATATTCGGCGGCAGGGCTAATGACCGCAGGGGAGGCAGTGGTACGGCGCAGACCATTTCGATCCCCGCATCACTCGACCAGTATGGCGGGACTAATTGGCGGGGGAAGCAGGCCGGTACCGGGAGAAGTGTCGCTCTGTCACCTGGGAGTTTTGTTTCTGGATGAGATGGCAGAGTTCCCGAGAAGTGTCCTGGAAGCCATGAGGCAACCGATGGAGGACGGAAAGGTAGAGATATCTAGAGTGGCTGGTAGGGTAGAGTACCCAGCATCCTTTCAGCTGGTGGCCGCCGTAAATCCGTGTCCTTGTGGGTATCTGGGTCACCCCACAAAAGACTGTAAGTGTTCGATAAGAGAAGTGGAGAGATACAAGAGACGGATTAGCGGTCCAATACTAGACCGGATCGACCTCCATATAAATGTCCCGGCGGTAGAGACGGAAAAGATTTTGGCGACGGTAGCCAAAGGAGAAAGTTCGATGGAAATAAGAAAAAAAGTCATGGAGGCGCGGGAAAAACAAAGTGAAAGATTGGTAAAGTTTGGGATTTTTTGTAATGCTCAGATGAAGAATAAGCATGTGAAAGAGTTTTGCCGGCTGGATATTGACGGAGTTCATATTCTGCGACTGGCCATGGAGAAGTTTGATCTGTCGGCTCGGTCATACTTTCGAGTTTTGAAAGTAGCGAGGACAATAGCTGACCTGGAAGGAAGCGCGGACATTTTGGCGGCACATTTGGGAGAGGCGATCCAGTATAGAGAAAGGGTGTTTTGAAGGTGTATCATCTTTATATATGGAGAATAAGAAGAAAGAAGTAGTTTATGCCTTTATTGATAGTCAAAATTTAAATCGTGGGGTAAAGAATGATATTCGTACCAAAGATGGCAAGCATTTTCGGTATAAAGGTTGGAACTTGGACTTTGGGAAGTTTTTTCAGTACCTAAAAGAGACCTTGAATGTCCAGAAAGCCTTTGTCTTCATTGGGTTTATCGCGGAGAATCAGGAGCTATATGATTCACTCACCAAGATGGGATATGAACTGGTCTACAAACCGATACTGGAGATAACCAATAAGGAGAATACGGATGTAAAGATCAAGGGAAACATAGACGCAGAGATGGTCTTGCACGCGATGGTTCATTATCCTGAGTATGATAAGGCGATTGTGGTGTCCGGAGATGGAGACTTTTTGTGCCTAGAGGAGTACCTGGAGCAGCATGGGAAGCTAGGGAAGATCGTAATTTCGAACAAGTGGAACTATTCGTCCCTGCTCGAGAAGTATGCCGAGTACTTCGTAAATGTGAACGATCTCCGAAAAAAACTAAACTACTCACATCGGAAACAAGCACCAAAGACAGAGAAAGTGGCTCTTCCTTCCAAGCAGGAAGTTGTGAGGGTGTCCGACAAGGCTCAGACAGAACCTGCGAGTCCTGTGGTGGCAGGGGACGGTAAAGGACCAAGGTATTTTGGGATGTAAATCGGGTTCATAGGGTTGCTGATTGACTTTTGAGGCTAGATGGTGTATTATATAGGCTGTAAGTTGGACATTCCAAATATATTCTAGTGTGGAGGCGATATGAAAAAGTTGTGTATGGCGTTGTTGGTCCTGTTTTTGGCCTTGGGATCTTTTGTGACCCCCACGAAGGCGAAGGGTGAGCCTCTTCTTGAGGCTAACGTACAGCAGTCAGTCTATCAGGGCCGTACCGAAGTGCTCTGGTTTCGGGCCACTAATCAAGCTCTCAAGGGAGCCGAGAAGGTGGATTGGCGGATCGTTCTTCCGAAGGCTGTGTTTCCGAACCGTCCCGAGGTCGTTACTGGAAACCAGGTGAAGATTCTTGATCTGGGATCGGAGTGGGGGTACTCTTGGAAAGCCACTCTAAAACCCGGCAAGAGCTCTATCATTGAGCTACGGGTACAATACTCCTCGACAGCCGTTGGAGTTTTTAAATCGGCGGAAGTTAGAGGACCAGGGAAGAGACCAGTTGTTCTCGATACTCTCGGGAACAAAGACATCACAGTCGACCTGCAGATCAGCAATCCTGCTGGGCCACAGTCGTATGATATGAACATTGTCTTTGATTTTGCTTGCGTGACCGATTTTGTGGTCACCAGCGACCCAGGGAATGTCTATGGAGACGATGTTCCGGGTGACGGGTTCTACTACAGCTCTTGGGCAGGAACCCTCGGACAGGATCAAGTCGCAAACTGGCGCTTTGCCATGAAGTCATCCACTTACGATTGTAGTGGGCAACTTTTTCGCTTGATCGACAAGGTGACTGGGGAAGTCCTTATGGACGTGACCGTCGCGGTCGATGGCCTGACACGGGAGCTCGTTTGGACTTTTGAAATACCGTTTGAGGTGGTTCAAGGATCAACCTTTACGGGATCTTTTTCTGTGCAGAACCGCACAGGTGAGCCCAAAGCACTAAATGTTAACACGCATTTTGCGATGTATTGTTCCCAGAGTTTTGAGCTCTTGAGTTATCCTCAAAATGCTCTGGCGGGACATTATTTCGACGGGTTGTTTCACCAGTATTCGTGGAACAACTACCAGCTCGCACCTGATGAAGTTCTGACTTGGGTGTTTCAAGAAACGGCCGGAAATACGGCCTGCGGAAACACCACCGATCGTATGTTTGAGCTGATGGATAACACCACGGGTAATGCCATTTATTATCAGGCTATCCTGGTGAAGTAACTTCTGATCCCCGCTATTCTAAGAAATAGTGGGGATTTTTTTGTTCCACCATTGGTGGACAGGGGCGTAAAATGATAGATGGAGTGAGATTGCCACAGCATGAATACATGCTTCGCAATGACGAATGATTATGAAACAAGATAACAAACTAACTGGAAATATGGGAGAGGAGTTGGCGGCAGAGTATCTGCAGGAAAAGGGTTACAAGATAGAAGAGAGGAACTTCCGTACCCGATTTGGGGAGATAGATATTATCTGCTGGGACGGTCCAATATTAGTGTTTGTCGAGGTAAAGACCAAAATAGGGCATGATTTTGGTGAGCCAGAAGAGATGGTCAATAAAACCAAGCTGGGACAAGTGCAGAGGATGGGGGAGGTGTACACAGAATTAAAAACTCAAGAACTCAAGGAATCAAGAACTCAAGACAGGAACAGGTGGAAGGGACGGTGCCGGGTGGATGTGATGGCGATTGTCCTAAAAGAAAGTGGTGAGGTGGAAAGGCTGGAGCACTATGAAGCGGTGTATTAGATCTCAGATTGCGGGTGATATTTTTACTTTGCCGAAGTTGCCCAGTTTAAGAAGTTTTTTATCGTTTGTTAAAAAAATATCGCAGTTGACTTTTGAGGCTGATTGAAGTTGTATGTTGTCTTCAAGGTCCTTTGTTGGTCCTAGTAGTGCCATTTTGAGAACCGATGAATCAAACATGACAAACGTGATTCGATCGAGGGAATCATTCATTGTTTTTGAAGGAATCTTGATCTTTTCTGTATAGAACAATATGTGAATTGATAGTGGAGATGCGTAGACAAAATGATTCGACAAATGATCAGAAAGGGCAGGATTGCGAATCGTGAGATCGAAAACTTGGTTGGAATCAAGAAAGATGTTGGCCATGTTTTTTCATCATTGCGGCGCGGTACCGTTTTTCTATTTCGGCGTCTGTAAGTATGGGGAGGTTCATTCTGCGCATATTGGCTTTGATGGCATCGGCGTCTTTTTGGGTGAAAACTTTTGGTTCGTCTTCTGGGGTGAGATTACCGATGACCTTGGACCGGTGAATAACACGGATAGACTTGCCAAGACGAAGTGTAGCTATCGCTTTGGGAAATTGAGAACGGATTTGGGTACTGGTGATGAATTCCATGGTTTAAATGTACATTTAAATGTACATTTTGTCAAGTCACCAGGCATGGTAGAATAGTAAGATGTCTATAAAAACTAAGCTACATGAGAGGTCACTCGTTCTATTAAAACCTGATGCGGTTCAAAGAGGGTTAATTGGAGAAATTATTTCCCGTTTTGAAAAGAAAGGCTTAAAAGTCATTGCTATGAAAATGGTTTGGCCAACCAGAGAAATTGCCGGCAGGCACTACGACCAGCCTGAGTCCGCCGCCATGGCTCTCGGTCAAAAGACCATTGCGACATACAAAGAAAAGGGGGTAGAACCTAGGTCTAGCGACCCAATGGAAATTGCAAAAGATATTCAGAAAAAACTGGTACGCATGATGATGGCCGGACCCGTAGTGGCAATGGTGATTGAAGGGGCTCACGCTATCGCACATGTACGTAAAATTCGCGGCGGGACAAATCCGCTTACTGCAGATGTAGGCACAATTACCGGTGACTTTACAATAGACTCTTATTTTGTGGCTGATCAGGATGGGAGAGCTATTCGAAACTTGGCTCATGCTTCGGGAACGGTTGAGGAAGCAGAAACTGAAATTGCCATCTGGTTCGACGAGGCGGAGATCATGGACTATGACCTGGCCATAGACAACGTACTTTATTCCATGGAGTGGGAAGGTTCTATATAGGCTATTTTTGCTTTCAGGTGATATGATATGAGTTGTGATCTTGGCTCATTAATTTGTTGAGGAGAAGAAGAATGCTCGCAAACCTGTTGGTCAATCTCAAACGATATTTCTGGATAAAGAAAATTTGGCTGCCTTACGTGCCTCAAAAGAACGAAA
>CAZUFH010000061.1:0-6614 GCA_964618885.1 uncultured Pseudomonadales bacterium | reverse complement strand
ATCTGTTTGAAATTATTGAAAAAACTATGTAAATTAACCTTTTTGTCGATTCCAAAATACAATTTTAATTGCTTATTTAGAGCCTCGACATCCTCCCCTTTAAAGACGAAGCCAATAAATGGGATCCTTAACTTCTTATAAAGATCCACAAAGGACTCGATGTATTTAACGTTGTCTTTAGTAAACCTAATTGGTAAATTAAATGCATCCAGTTTGGACCTAAAATTTATTTCAATTTCTGTAAAACACTCATTAAGTGACTGAAGGAAATCATTTAAATCCTTAATTTCGGAAAAGTTGGATGGTTTTTGACATGATATTAAGTCAAAGACATCATCTGAATTGTTTATTTCAACTTCACATACTTCAAGATTCTCCTGATTTATTAATCCGTCAACAATCTCAACTTCACCATTATTGATTCTCTGTAAGTATTTTTTTGTAGCTTGAGCATCCGATATTTTCTGTATATTTTCTATATGACTGGTCAGAATTTCAATTTTATTTTCAACAACAGTCTTCTGATCCTCGGAAATATTATCCTTAAGATTAAAGTTGTAATAGTTATCTCCAACTTTTTCTTTTAACGAAAGCATTATTTTTCGTATGTCTTCGATATGAATACTTGAGTCGGAATCTTCAGCAAGTTGATTTACTTTTAAGGGAAACCCGTTTTTCTCAAAGTCAGATTCTAAAGCAAAATATTCCTGAATCTCCTGAATTTCTATTTCGCTTGATGTTAAGACCTCTGCCTCAATATCTTCTCTCAGTCCGTTCAAATTTTTCCCGATATTTTCTTCAAGATCAGTATAGTTTTTCTTAACCGCCAAATAATTGTTGGTTATAGCTCTCATAGCAATCGGGCTCAATATTTTTGAGTAGGCATTCCCGATTTTTCCAAGTCTTAATACTGGATTCTGAAAATTATCATGAGTTCTAACCTTGTTTAATGTATCGGTTATTTTGTCTTCTACTACATCTAATGCCTCTTTTTTGTCAGATAGTACAAGAACAGACTGGTTTTTAAGGATTGCGTTGAAAACTACCGCTGTAATAGTATGACTTTTCCCGGTTCCGGGAGGACCCTGAACAATAATATATTTACATTCATCTTTTTTTAAGGCTGACAGTATTTGAAGCTGTTCCTCATTTAAAGGTATTGGGCTTTCAAATACTAATTTTTCAGAAGTTTCTTTCTCATTCCACTCTTCCTGAATTTGTAATCCAAAATTTACAGGATCTTTTTCAATGAAGTCTTCAATCAGTCCGTTAAATGCACCTGCTAGGACACTATCTTCAGTAGATAAAAGTTGAAGTATCTCCTCGTAATCATTTATCAACGCCTCATCAGACTTATCAAATAGGGTTATGTAGAGCGAGTTCGTAACCTTAGCCCACAAATTTCTCGCTACTTGTGCCTCATTTTTTGAAATATCTATGTTGTCGTCGAGATCAAAATAATTGATGATCTCAGATAATATTCTTGTTATTTCAACTTTAAAATTATCCTGATACTGTGCAAGATATATGATTCTTTCTGAAATTTCTTTTAGATTTCCGTTCTTATTTCCGTCTTTGTTGTACTCTTGTGTTACAAACTCCAACGCCTTCTTGTTTACATAAACTTGAGAATCAAATTCCACAACAAAAGAGTCGTTTTGTTTTACAAGACCGAATGGAATATAGAAAATAGGGTATTTAACTTTGTTGTAAGAGATATCGCAAAAATACAGATAGAACTCCTGCTTATCCAAGATCGTTCTGTTTCTTTCAATCTCGTATATTTCAGAAAATAAATCACCTACCTGAAATGATTCAAAAAATGACGAAATATTATTTTTTATATCTTTTATTTCAAAGATTGTTCCTATTTCGGAACTTATATTTGTTTTTTCTCCTGAAATTATTATTTTTATCAGTTCTGATATTTTATTTTCGATCATATTTGAAAGAACAGCAGTTAGCTCTTCTTCCATTAAATATGTGCTGTTTTCATCACCTAGCGCTAGATTTTCAAGTGGTTTTTCAAGACTCGAAACAAATGGCAGTACCAAGTCAGTCTTTATTGTTTTTGATGATTCGTCTATTGCTGTCGAAAATCCCCGATCGTATTCCTTCTTGTATAAGACCGCGTTACTCTCAACTATGTCTGCAACTTTATCTATAATTCCAGCGATCTGTTTTTTTGATATTTTTTCGATTTGTAGATCGATTAACTCAATTAAATTCTTTGGAATGCTAGTCTTGTAAATACCCTTTCCAATGGAAACTGTATTGTTTTTTGAGAACCCACTATTAATAGCCTTCGTTACTTGAGCAAGAAATAGAGGATATTTATTTAGATTTAACCCTATTAGCAGGTTGTCTTGATTTCTAAGCTGTACATTCCTTTTTGGATTCTTGCGTTTATGGAAATCAGTTTCCAAAAAATCCATAAAATATTTTGCAACCTCTTTAATGAAGGCAAGGCTATTTTTCGATGAATGGCTTTTTTCGTTGTTTTCCATTGGAGTTAAATATGTTTTAACCCTCTATGTCTTTATTTGCTTCTAAGAATGTAAAATAAGACAGTATATTGGGATAATCCTTACAATCCCAACACCAGATCAAGAGCTAAGCCTATTATAGATAAACAAATGACTAATTACTACGAAGTATTAGGTGTGCCTGAAGATGCAACTTATGCTGAAATTAGGCAGGCTTATAGAAATTTCCTTAAAAGTAGCAAGCACAATGATCTTGCTGATAAAGCGTATGAGATATTAAGCAACCCCAAGAAAAGATCAGAATACCGATTGGTTCTAGAAAAAGCTACGGCAGATGAAAAAGAAGAACGGTACAAACTGAGAAGACAAAAGATTCAAGCTCAATCAGACGCAAGAAAAGCTGCCTATAAACCTAACTTTGTGTTGGTCTCAGAAAAAAATGTAGCAACTCAAAATAACTACTCTGGTTGGAAGATTGTTGGTACTGTTGCAATAATTTTGTTTATTGTATTTTTATCTGATTCGAACACTTCATCTAATTCAACCACCTCTCCAACCAGCTCACCTACCCCCACACTCGTTGTCACAGCATCACCAACAAAAAAAATTATTCCAAAACATACGGCTCGACCCACTACAACTCCAACGGTGAAAATTACACCTACAGGTTCAAACATTGACTGCACAGGTCCCGATGGAAAACATTTTTCTGCTACACAAAAAGAGTGTGATGATTTTAACAGTGCTTGGAAACCAAAGCCAACGCCAACAACTCAATCAAGTTCGTGTGGAAACAATGCATATTCCTCTTATGGATATTGTTATTGCAATAACGGATATACAAAGAATTATTCTAGTGGTCAATGCGAGGCATGCCCACCAAACTCTTATGGTTCTTACGGATCTTGCTATTGTAATAGTGGTTATACCAAGAACTATTCGACAAATCAGTGCGAAAAACTAAATTGTCCATCTAATTCCCATGAATCAGGGAACTCCTGCTTATGTAACGATAATTATGTGAAGAACTATTCCAATGGTCAATGTGAAGCTTGCCCCGCTAATTCAACATATAGTTATGGATATTGTAGCTGTAACGGAGGGTATACAAAGAACTACTCCAGTGGACAGTGCGACAAAATATAAAATTGCAACAAAAACCCCTTTTTACTTCTTACCTTATCAAAAACAATAATATATTTTTTATATATTGAGCTAAGCTTCACTTTGTGATAGAATTTCTCGAAATGGTTCGATGTTTCAATCGAATCATAAAAAGGAGAAACCATGAACACTAACAATCAGCAAGTTGTACCCTTCGGAGTAAGTTTCATGCAACCCATGCCCGTTCTCGATGCCTCAGCCATGGGTCTCACTCGCACCCACACACATACCGGAATGGGTGATTCCGGTCAGGACAGCGAGACTGATAGCGATTAATCCTTTGGGGAGTTCACCACTCCCCTATTTTTTTATCTGGAGGTTAAGATGAAGATTCTGGTGATAACTTCAAAGTTTGATCCTCATGTTGAGATGGTGATGAAACATTTACCAGAATCAACCTGTGTTGTTTACGACCCAATGAAATTAGTTAGTGGCACGGAAATTTCCTACTCTTGGAATGGATCAAGGTTTGAGATTACTTATGATAATGTTCGGCTGGATGATGTTGATGTAGTTTGGTTTAGAAAACCAATTATTTTGGATCCCGATCAACTCCCTGTTGATGCCAAGTACCAAAAGTATGTACACGGGGCTTACAAAAGAGCTGCAAATGCCATTTATGCTCTTTTGAGAGATACGTATTGGGTATCTGACCCATGGGCTATTATTCGTGCAAATAACAAGTTGTTGCAACAAGAGTTGGCCTTTGAAAAGGGTTTATTGATTCCCGACACTATCGTTACAAATTCGCCAAAAGACGCACAGACTTTTTTGGAGAAACACAAAACGGTGATTATGAAGCCTCTGGGTGCCGAAACCGTAAACGATGATGGGGTTGAGAAAACTTTTTATGCTACAAAAATATCTTTTGACGATAAAGTTGACTTTAGTGGTTTGGGACTCGCACCAACTATTTTTCAACAAAGTCTTGTCGGGATGCTTGATCTGAGGGTAACTGTGGTGGGAAATAAAATTTATACCTGTGAAATCCACAAAAAAGGAGCTCTTGCTTCTGGATCTGACTGGAGATCGGGTGTGCTTACTCCCGAACTTGAATTCATCGAGCACAAGAATCTTCCTGAAGACCTTGGACTTAAGTGCATAGAGGTTGTCAAAGCTCTGGGTTTGAAGTATGGAGCCTTTGATTTTATGCTCGATAACAATGGTCAGTATTGGTTCTTGGAAGTTAATCCAAACGGCCAGTGGGGATTTGTAGAGCTTGAGGCGGGTATTCCTGTCTCTGAGGGGTTTGCTGAGTTATTTACAAATAAAGACTTTTAGTAAGTTAAAATGAGGGATAATATCGTTATTAGATATTTACCCTCATTTTTTTATGAAATACCCAAAAATTGCTGATGAATTAAACAAAATGGCTAAAGCCGATCAAAATGCCAGAGAAAAGTTTTTTACGCAAGAAGAACCGAAAAAATTTACATTTGCTGAGATTGTCCAACCCGTTGACGAGAAAAATTACATAAGAATTGTAGAAATTGTTGATGAAATTGGTTATCCAACTATTTCGAAAGTTGGTAAAAAAGCCTCATTCAACGCTTGGCTTATCGTTCAGCACCACTCAAGAGAAGACTTCCAAAAAAGGTGTTTAGATTTAATGGAGCAAAACAAGGACGATGTAAACCCTCAAAACATTGCCTATCTCAAAGACAGGATTCTAGCGTTTGCTGGCAAGAAGCAAATCTATGGCACACAAGTAAAACAAAATGAAGCTACTAAAAAGATGGAGCTTTTCGAAGTTGAAGACTTGGAGCATTTGAATGAACGCAGAGCTAGTATTGGCTTAGAGACCATTGAAGAGTATATGAAGCAATTTGGAGACTAGGTTCTTATACATTCACTTAAGAAATATCATCGCCCCAATAAGTGGACGGTTTAATCCAGACTTTTGTAAATATTGATAACCAATCGTATTGTGGCACAGGAATTAACGAGCCATATCCCGAAGCTGTTAATAGCAATATATATTTCTTCACAATACTTTCGAACTCATTAAGGAACTTGTTTATTTCACTGAAGGTTACCGTTGGTTTGATTTTTGTTCTATGTGCTATCTGTTTATTTGCGTATCTAATAATTGTTTTTCCAAGCTCTTCCAACCTCAACATATCTGCTTCTGCAATTTTAGGATCAAAATACTCCATACTACCAGCGTTTTTTTCAAAATCTCCATCTGCAAAGAACTCATTAGGTAGGCTTGTAACATCAGTCGCATTTTTGTACAGAGACCTAAACCATTGTTTTGTTAATACTTGTGGAGATTGTTTTATTTCCGAAAGAAGTCTTTTTAACGAAACTACATCTTTATCGTTATCTAGCTGCCTCCTAATTGCCATTACTACATAGCTTCCATAGTTGCGACTTGTCCACTCATGATAGTCAGATGGTGATTGTATTTCTTTGTTGTTTTTAACTATTTCAAAATATTGTCTGTGAATCTCCTCATTAAGAAGCATATTTTCTGTTTCGTTGCGAATTTCGTTAATCCAATTGATCCATTTTGAAAGTTTTTTGTCCATATGCTTTGTGTTCTAATGAGCAATTCTACACCGATAGAATATTGAGCGGTTGTGCCTGCGAAGTAGGCACTTGGCCGATAGGCCAATGCTGTCTCAGTCAGGAATATCAGATAGTAAAATTTTCTCATAACTATCTGATATTTTATGGCGAAATTGAAATTTGAGCCATATTTTGAGAACAGCTTCGCCACAATCACTGGATGTGAAGTTGTGGCGAACATATAAATGTGGCGATGATAATCGCCACTTGCCACAGGCAAATAATCCCGACCGAATTGGAGTTGCGAAGCATCGACTTTGAGGGCGGCATACCGAATTTGTATGCCTCACCGACAACCGCAGTTGGAGGTGAGGTGTCGCGCGACTGGTATACCCCGACGGCAGGCGGGGTTGGCGAACCGCGAGGCAATTTTGCCGAGCGGTGAGCCAATAA
>CAZUFH010000060.1:1178-6623 GCA_964618885.1 uncultured Pseudomonadales bacterium | reverse complement strand
CGGTATTCGGGGATGGCTCGCACAGCGTCAAAAATATTTCCAGTACCTTCCAAATTGACCCTGAAGGCCAAAGAAGGATTCTTGATCGCGTCACTCGGCTTCACGAGAGCTGCCAGGTGAATGATGGCTGCCGGTCGTCGATCGAAGATGACTTTGCTGGTTCTGTCTCGATCGGTAATGTCACACTGAAAAATGTTTTCTCTTTCGCCTCCGGGGATTTCCAGAAGCGAGGTGCCGGAGGTGGTGTAGCCATGACCTTTGAGCTCAGCATTGAGCTTATTGCCCATAAAGCCTTCCCTACCGGTAATAAATACCTCGTTTTTCATGAGCCTATTTTACATTATGGCTCTTGAGCCACTCGATATCGGAGTCCACCATGATTTCCATGAGTTCTTTCATAAAGACCTTGGGCTCCCAACCCAGCTCTTTCTTGGCTAGTGAGTAGTCCCCTCTCATGTCGGTAATTTCGGTAGGTCGCAAAAGTTTGGAGTTGGAAAAGACGTGGTCCTCCCAGCCTAGGCCAACGTGGTCGAAGGCCGCTTTACAAGCGTCTTTAATGGAGTAGTTGGTATCGGTGCCAATTACATAATCTTTTGGTTTTTCTTGCTGAAGCATAAGCCACATCGCCTCCACATAGTCTTTGGAGTAGCCCCAGTCGCGCATCGCGTTTAGGTCTCCCAAGTGGATTTTGCCGCCGCTGTCTACGAGTGGCTCACCTAGTTCGTTTACAGGTGGATTCTTGATTCCCAGTTTGATACAAGCGACGCCCATGGAAATTTTGCGAGTAACGAAGTGCATAGAGCGGCGGGGAGACTCGTGATTGAAAAGTATGCCGGCACAGACGAACATGCCATAAGACTTACGATAGCAGTCTACCATCATGTGGGCATAGGCTTTGGCAATACCGTACGGATTGTTGGCGAAGATGGGGGTTGATTCATTGGCGCGGTCGAAACCGGTGATACCCCCAAGAATTTCTCGTGAAGTGGCTTGGTAGATCCGAGCGGCGGGAGAGAAGTGACGAACGGCTTCAAAGACGCGGACTGGGCCAAGGGCGGTGACTTCGCCAGTGTAAAAAGGGTGAGACCATGCATCCCCTGGGACGGACTGAGAGGCAATATTGTAAACCTCATCCGGCTGGTGAGTGATCATTACTCGGTTGAGAGACTCCTGGTCGATGAGGTCAGCCACTTCCAAAATTATTTTGCCTTTCAGGTGCTCAATATTCTCGTGTACCATGGCGGTAGACCGGCGAAGAGTACCCACAACTTTGTAACCCTTGGAGAGAAGAAGCTCAGCCAAGTACGAGCCGTCTTGAGAAGTAATACCGACAATGACTGCTGTTTTTTGTTTTGCCATACTGCCAATTTTACACGATAGTTTATGATAAATATGTGAAACGGAAGGACCGGTTTTTTTTAACTTGTATATGTGCCCTAGCCTTGTTTTTTTGTGTATTCAGAGTCAAAGAGACGTATATTTTAGCCGAAGATGTTGCCCGGGATACCTTAAAAATATTGACCATGTGGCAAAACAAGGAAAATACTTTAATCGGACCTCCTGCCTCGTTCAGCTTGACCTCCGATAACAAGTTTTATTTTGGCTCATTTTCATATTATCTTGGACTCCTTGGTTTACTGTTATCAAGCTTTGACCCTGTTGGAGCAGCCATACCTACCATTTTCTTGTTTATAGTCTCGATTCCTTTTTTCTACCGATTTTGCGGCAATATACAGGCGAGTAAGCTTGTAAAAGTTACAGCAACAGTTCTTTACGGTACTTCCCCTCTTATCATTAGTCACATGAGATTTTACTGGAATCCCAATCCGGTAATTCCACTCTCAGTATTCTTTTGGTATCTGGTGACATTAAAAAATAAAAAAAAGGTTTTCGAAATATATTTTCCGGCCGGACTAGTCATGGCGGTAATTTTTAACCTTCATTACTTTAACGCTCTTCCAATGCTGATCTGGACACTAATAGTTATGATTAGGAAAAATTGGGACAAAATATTTGGTTTAATCTTCGGTTTTTTCATAGGGTCACTACCCCTACTGATTCATGAAGTAACCAGCGAATTCTCACTTACCAAAGCACTCATAGAGAATATGGGTTATATACCCGAAGTGCCTGTCACCTGGCTGACCGTCTTAGGCAGGATGGGAGAAATATTTACGGCTGTTCTGGGACTGAAACATGGGGAAATTTATTTTCCCGCCATTTTCGGAAACAAATTACCTGGCTTTTGGCTAGTGTGGCTATTAATCTTTGGACTGGCCATCCTAACGATAATTAAAAATCTAAAAGAAAAAAGGGTGTTGTTGTCAATTCCCCTGTTTATCACGATAATCTTTGCGGCAATTTTCTCCAACACCGTATTTTACGCGCGAT
Source organism: uncultured Pseudomonadales bacterium (assembly GCA_964618885.1). GTDB lineage: Bacteria > Patescibacteriota > Microgenomatia > UBA1400 > MFAQ01 > UBA10133. The sequence goes on along the minus strand of CAZUFH010000060.1, from coordinate 4,232 downwards.
ATGTTTTTGGAGCTGTTCCTCTAGTAATCTGGTTTTTAGCGGAGATGTTCGACGGAAAAATTCAAAGATTTCTATGGATCCCGGTAATGATTTCGGTGATAGTAGCCACGTTTGGAATACTGATTTTCCAAAATAGTATTAGTACGGGCTACATCCCGGTTAAGATCCTGGAGAAAGTTTCGGAGGCAATTGTTAAGGATGAATTCAAAGGAAATTACAATCTGACCGAAAATATCGATGTAGACGGACACGCGCTAGCTTTACGCTACTATGTCCTAAGAGACAGCTCAAACAAACCTCAGGGTATTGGGGCGTATGACCGGCTCGACAGGGTATATGTCATGGCCCCAAGTCTAGAGAGAATTAGGGATGAAAATAAATTTGAGTACTATGCTTCAGGTCCCTGGAAAGATCCGATGGTTACTGATTTTGGAGAAATAAAACTCTTTAGATTTGATAAATAGTGTCCCAAGCCCCTCTTTCCTCTTATTTCTTGTTTTTCAGTTCATATGCTTGTTGGAGAGCAGTGAGACAAAGGAAAAGAAAGGCCCAAACGGTAGTCTTCTCGGCGAACACCATTTGCTTAAAAACAATAAAAACCGTCGTCATCACCAAAAAGCTAAGAGCAAGGTAACCAGAGACTCGGGAGTCAGGCCGATAGCGCCAGGTTATTAGGCTCCAGAAGAAGGCGACGCTGAGATACATGAAGTCGTACTTTCTGGTAAGTCCAATAATATCAAAGACTATCGGTATCATGGCGAACAAAATGAGTGGTATCGGGTGAACGTTTCGGGTGGCTGCAAACATAAGAAATAAAAACAGTGGGAGGAAGAATAAAATTGCGTTTAGTAAAGTATCGGGATCTTCAAATATGTTAAAAAATTTATTTTTTAAGAAGTAGGTCAGAAGAGTTTTGTCTGCGAGTAGCTCGGACTTGGTAAAAGAAGACTTGGCGACAAATACTGGTGGTTGAGAGTCCAGGAATATTCCACTACCGGTAGCACCACGAAGCGACTCTACCTGAAATTCGTAGTCTTTCCCGGCTGAGTCACGGATAACTGGAAAGCCGAAGGGGAAGAGCTGATGTGGCTGGATCTGGTCTGTTTTGTAGTTTGCCTCATACAGCCATTTAGCAGTACCAGCCTCCCGAAGCCGAAAGACCAAAATGTCATCACTACCTCTGCCCTGACTATCAAAGCGAAGAGAGACGATGCCCAGATTTGAGAATCTTGAGTGAAATTTACCAAGGAGAGTGTCCCATTTTAGCAGTTCACTCCTCTGGGGAGGTCTCTCCCAGTCCAGCTGGTGGATATCCAAGTTGGTAATGCCGAATTCTCCGGCACTAAGATATTTAAATAGACTAAAAGTCCCCAACAGAAATAAAAAAACCGGTAAGAGAAAATAGAAAGTGAGGCTGCGGATTTTTTGTTTCACGGTCGATTAGAGAGACATAAAACCCTTGATAAAAGAGAAAATGGCGACGGGGTATTCTTTGATAATTCGAACAGACAGAGATAGTAGGGAAAAAATATTCTCCGGAAAAGAGACGTGCTTGGCGATAAGACGGCCATAAGTCCAGTAGTAATTACGAAACCACTGATCCTGTGACATTCTGGTGCCACCAGAGGTGGCTTTGTGGTGGTAGACCAGTGCCTCCGGGGAAAAGATCATTTTACCCAGTTTTGTCACTCGTAGGCCCAAGTCGGTTTCTTCCCAGCCAGGGGGTGGAATCATTTCGTCAAAACCACCAAGCTTCTCTAAGACAGCTCTTCGAAAAGACATGTTGCAGCCGTAAGGAAATTGCACCTCCTGCTTTCTGGTGCTCCAGAAATTATTAGTAAAGGCAGTCAAGTATTTATTGGTCTGTCCAGCTAAGACACCGGTCTCCTTTGGGACTGTTTCACCGTCGTTTATGACTCGGCCGGCGACACCAAGGACTTCAGGGTTTGTATATTCGGCCAGGTGAGCATTGATAGTTTCCGAAGTGATTTCGACGTCGTCATCAAAGAAAATGACAACGTCACCAGTAGCGTGAGACAGACCAACGTTTTTGGCTATCGAAGTATTCACCTTGGCGTTCTCGAGATATTTTAGCTCTAGCTCTGTTATCTCGATTGGTTTTTCTTTGATATCGCTTTGATCCACAATGATGATTTCGGAGCTTGGTTCGTACTTGCGAATTTGCCTGGCCAGTCCAAGCGCTAATCCAGGACGATTATAGGTAGGGATGACGATGGAGACTTTCACTGTCTAATTATCCCACACACCTAGAAATCGATTCTCGCCCTTATTCTCCCATCCTTGCCATGAACAAAGAGAGATGATCCCTGGCTTTTGGCGATAGTCATGCCTGCGCTTTTAGCTTCTTCTTGAGTACTGAACACCTTGCTTGCCCTGGAGGCACCTGCTCGTTTAATAACCCAAGAACCATCTCTCGGTAGTACGTGTTGACTCTCCCTCCCTTTCTCAACGGCCTGTTTATAAGACTTTATCTGAGGGTGATTTTGATCGGTTAAGTATGTGATCTTACGCATGGTGGGCTAGAAATTTATCTGTAACAGATTTAATTATATCAGTTTCAGTCATTTGAATGCTTCGTAGGTGTTGAATCATCTCCTCCCTGTTTGTGAACTCTAGCTTTTTAAAAACCATCTTTTGAGACTTGGTGTAGGAGCTTTCGATTAAGTTTATTTGAACCTCAGGGAAGTTTTCAGCGATCCACAATAATGTATTCCTAGAACCAGAATGGGTACGATAAAAGTGTTCGTCGCTAAATTTTCGATCTCGATGAAGAAAGGCGATAAAGGCTCTCTCTAAATCATCTGGAATTACCGAATACACTACTGGGGTTTTATGAGATTTCAGTATTTTACAGATTTTTATTTTTGCGCCCACTGATGTAGGCAGGGTTCCATCGAGAATGATAAATTTCTCTTTCTCGAGATGAGTAACTAAAAATTCAGTTTTACCGGAAGCTGTTCCACCGCTCATAAGAACAACAGTGCCATGTTCACTGCTCTTTAGTTTTTCAGCAAACTCTTTATCGGCTTTTTT
>CAZUFH010000060.1:0-1168 GCA_964618885.1 uncultured Pseudomonadales bacterium | reverse complement strand
GGTAGTCAGGATACGACTTTTTTATTTCATTAGCAGAGATAACTTCAGCCATAGTCTAATTATCCCACACTCTTTTTCAATTTCTTTTGATTTGGAAGGTGATTTTCTCGAGTACTTATTTTTGCCCCACTGGCTTTTTCGATTTGCTTTCTGGTATTTCCTGCTATCTTTCCACCCTCCTTGGCATCACTCCGGATGGGTGTGAAACCTCTCGAGTCTCTTTCCTGGTGGAGTTTCGTAGTAGTCGCCTCCGCTAGCATGGTGAGAATGAGCTCCAGGTCATTCATGTGATCTCGAAGATTTTCTTTTTCCAGACCCTTGTAGTCTTTGTATTCGCCGACTTTCATGTCGAAGGTACCTTGCATGATTTCGTTGGTTAAGATGGCGAATTCGTGACTATTTTTAATTCCTCTGTCCTTCCATTCTGTTGTTAATTCCTGTCGTACCGCAATTCCTCGTGATCTTTTTTCAATCCATTCTTTGGAGTACCCTTTCTTTTCATAAAGGTCTTTCATCCTAGCCATAGCCAGTTCCGGATCATTAATTTCGTCTATTCTGTCTTTGCCAATTCTGGCCAGCCACTGTTTGAAGGGTTCGGCTTTGGGAGATGGGATAGATTGAATTATTCGCAACATGGTTGAAGTATTTGCACAGTCGGTCAAATAATTTTTACCATCGGACGACTTCATTTTCAGTTGTCCGATTTTTTCGGACAACTCGATGTATCCTTCGATTGATATTTTTTTCTTTAAATCATTCCAATACTTTCGTGGCCTCTCATTCTGAATCAGTACCGACACGACATCAATGACCGAAAACCACCACTCTTTTTGGTGCCAGACTCTTCTAACCTGCTTCCGCTCGAACAAGGCTACCTCTCTGTCTTTTTCCATATCTCAAAAATAAATATTAACTAATTATAAAGTAATAATGTGTTCGGGATTAAAGACTGCGTCTTTACCCTCACCCCTGCCTCACCAGGCTCGTCACGAGACTGGTTCCGGCACTCTGAGTACAGAGCCAAAAATTACCCGAATTCAAGTACCGAATTTTAGTTATTCCGTCCTCTTGTACATTGCCCCCCTAGTGGTTCCTACCTTCTCTATAAAACCCTTTTTGGTTAGCTGAGAGATATCATATTGCAAGGTTTTTACATTTACGGACAGAA
>CAZUFH010000059.1:2566-6775 GCA_964618885.1 uncultured Pseudomonadales bacterium | reverse complement strand
GAGCCGAAGGTGGGACTCCCTCGAATAACTATCTGCTGATAGTTTTCTCGGACCTGGCTCGGCACCGGTCGTGCCTCCGCCTTTCTCGTCCCACCATAGTTGATAATCATATTTTCCCCACAAGGGGGAAAATAAGCTTATGAGCCGAAGGTGGGACTCGAACCCACTACCTACGGTTTACGATACCGTCGCTCTACCAGCTGAGCTACTTCGGCGATAGCTGTATTTTAACCGAATCGAGCAGGATTTACTTTAGAAGGTGTAAAATAGCCCCATACTTTGACAATTGGAGGTCAATCATGAGTTATCAAACCGTGTCTTACGAAGTAAGAATTGATAGGGACCAGCTCCTAAATTTATTCCTTGGACAGGGGGATTTGACCGTAACCTTAGAAGACCAGACTATTACCATTGACAATATCAGTCGTCAAGTGAGCAGCGGTGAGGGTGATGAGGAGTTCCACATCGTCGAGGTTCGTGGGGTTTCCGATGACCCCGATATTATGTGTGTCGATGGGACTGGCTTGCTCAAGCCCGTCACGGGTAGTCAGGCTTTTTCCCTTACACTCGAACTCCGTCTCGAGGATCACTTCGATTAATGGATGTTCTACTAAAAACATAAAGGAGGCAACATGGGCTTTGTAATAGTTGAATACCAAGTCGTCCTCAGTCGCGAGGATGTCGCCAAGCTTATTCTGGACAGTAGTGACGTCGAAGTCACTACCCAAGATGGCGAAAATATTGTCATCATGGGGTCTGGTACTGTCCACAAAGTTGTTCATCCCGAAAATAGTGGCTTCAGCCACCTATTTAATACCAACGTGTTTTTCAAGGATCATCAGAAACTTCTCTGGTCGTCAGTCAGTCTTTCGTCCAAAGATAAGATTGTTTATCACGCCACCGTCAGTCCGGTCCAGTTATTTTAGACCGCGACCTTCCCTTCACCGTGCAAGAGAGTTTTCTCAAGCACGGTTTTTTTACACCCATGTCATTCCTGCGAAGGCGGGCCGCTGGTCCCCGAAGGGGGAAATCCAGCGAATTAGTTCATTATTTATCAACTGTCGGGATGGTAATCTTCACCCCGGTGAAGATAACATCCGGATTGGCAAAGATCTTCTTGTTTGCCCAGTAGATCTTGGTCCACTTGTAGCCGTCTCCATACGCGCGGACAGCCAGCTTCCAGTAGGAGTCTCCCTTTTGAGTAGTGTACTCTCCGGTCTCAATGGCTTTGGTGTCTGCTTTTTCTTCTTGCTTCACCACATCGCCTTTGTCCGAAATAGCAATTTCCTTCTTGGTCTCGATGACGGTAATTTTCTTGGCTTCCACTTTGGGAATCCGAAGTTCCATTCCGGCGGTAATTACACCCTTTCCCGAAATCTTATTTTCCTGCATGATATCAACGTAATTGTATCCAGACTTGTAGTATTTTTCTGAGATATGCCAAAGATCGTCCCCTTTGACCACTTTATAGGTGGCTATTAATTTGTCATCCGTGACCTCCTCCGCTTTGTCGGAACTTGCCGTTTCTTGGTCGTTTAGGAGGATTCCTTGCCATGTTTTGAGGTTTGCAGTCCTAAAATAGTTAAAGATGAGACCAGCAATTACCACAATCACCACTGCACCCATCAGGGTACTGATGGTGTTCTCGTTCATTTTAAAAAATTTTAGGATATTTTTTAATCCTGTTTCTGTCCGCTGTCCTTTTTTCATAATTCAATCTTATATAAAGACTTATGTTTGTCAAGTGGTAGTCTTATGTGTGTAGTTTGTGTGATATTAAAAAACCACCCGCAAATTGCGAGTGGTAATTCGTTATCAGCTAGGATGGGTCCGAACAAACTCTTTGATATAGTCCAGGATATCTACTGTAGTGTCCCAGCCAAGTTCTTCACGAGCTTTAGAGGGAGCCTCACCAGACTCATGACGACCAGGATAGCCTTCGACAAAGTCAATTGGTCCTCCAAATGCTTCGGCAATTTCAATTACGGAATGTCCTTTGGTGTTTCCGAGAGTGTACCCATCTCCAGAGCCTTTTTCGGCCGCCATAATCATTCCGCGTGCCAGATCACCCACATAAGTAAAGTTACGCTTCTGCGTTCCTGGCTTTACCACCGTAAAAGATTCCCCCCTCAGATAGGTCTGTTCAAACTTAGCGATCAGGGTAGCGTACTTACCCAAGCCGTTTTCTCTAGGTCCGAAGGCATTATAGAAATAACAAATGGCGTAGGGTAAGTCATACCAGTGGCCATAATTATTTATCAAGTCGACGTTATTCGCCTTTGAAAATGAATATGGATTCTGATGCCGGCCATTACCCTCAATTGCAAATTTGGTGCTCGAAGCGGCATACACGAGCTTTGCTACCTTGCGTGTTCTGCAATACTCGACCACTCTGAAGGTACCGACAGTGTTCAATTCAAAAACTTTCGCCGGTTCCTCAAAAGAGGGGGCTATGCGAGCATACTCTCCCAGATGATAGACCACGTCAGGAGTTTCCGGAATCAGAATATCGATATCTTTCGTGTCTCCCGCCCGATACTCTGCTCCAAGGATATGGTTCTCAGGCTTGCCAGTGAAGTAGTTATCAAGCGAAATTACCTGATTTTTGGGGTCCTGCACTAGCATCTCCACTATGTGAGATCCTACGTGTCCGGCTCCTCCAGTAACTAAGATTTTCATATTTGGCTCCTTTTTTAGGGTTCAGCGTGACAATAATGCGTAATTATACGATAGTAAGATCGAGGATTACACCAACGTCCTATAGGAGACTTTTTGTCGAGTTTATGATATATTTCAAGCTGAAGAACTTTTCCACAATTCAAACATCCGGAGGATAAATGTCAAACCTGAACGTTGTCCGATTTTTTATAATTTCTGAGGCTCAAGAAGAAATGGCTCGGAACAAGTCAATTCCAGCCTGGGTCATGGGTACGAACAGCAGCCCAGTCCATTTCCATCACGAGGACGTCCAAATTCTAGACGATGCTAGCGCTCCAAGTAAATCCGGAGTACCCGTAAGGGTCAGACTTGTTTTGCTTCCTGAAGTGAACATTGAGGGGGGTATCGTGGTTACATATCATGAAGACAAGAGCCCGACTGTTGTGAAACATGAGGGCGAGCGCGAATGTGTCACACTCAATCCCAATCATTGGAGAGAGGTCGCCTTTGAGCACATCAAGGACGGTTGGCATGCAGTCGTAATCGAAGCTACAGCTACCATGCCGTTCGAAAACAAATTCATTGTTTGGGAAATTACAGATCTGTTGATAAGCTCGAAGGCAATTCACGTATCGTAAATAGAGAATTCCTTAAGACGCTCAACTGGGCGTCTTTTTTATTGCGAGGCTTAGTAGACGATGTCAGAACTAATTTAGCTCAGAATGGAGGAAATTTGACATCAATTCAGGCACAAATACAGTCACTATATTGACTTCTCTTGTTGACAGCGGAATACCCCATAGCTAGATATTAGGGAATGTTTGGAGTATAATATTGGCAGCCATTCACTAGGCACGTTCTTTGAATTACCTAAACTCAAATCATCTATTTGAATAAGGAGAGATTATATGAAAAATCTAGCCGTTGCAAGAGACATCCAGGTCTACATTCCTGACCTGGGAAAATATCAAGTGCCCGGTTCTGACTTACAGATCTGGGAATATCGAAAAAAGGTTGATTCCAGCTGGGAACCTGGTCCGGACTATCCCGCAGTTGTGGCTGAGCCACTACCGACACGTCATGGTAATCTGGCTCAGGAAGCGATCGAGGAAAAGATGCGTCTTCTCTTTCCAGAAGCGTCTCAGCCGGTCATCCAGCTGATCGAAAAAGGTGACTCGATTGATATGCGCGAGTATCAAACATCACGGTGGGTCAATCCAGTTTGGAAGGATACGGTTTGCATCACACCCGGTCATAATGAACCCTTGCCCCCAAGTGAGCACAAGCCCATCGGTGCCGCCTCGAGCTTGTTTTTAAACACGGTCCACTACTGCTTTACCAATCACCACCCACTGGGTATTCGCCCCGAAGCGCTCATGTGGATGGTACTTCACGAAATAGGCATATGTGTCCGGCAAAACCCTGAAACCTATCGGTACTTGTTCACGGATTCGGCAGAAAAGAAGCTGATCGATGTACAGGTAAACGACATCGACATTAACCTGTTTGATCAGTCTGAAGCATGGGCAACCGGTATCAGCCTGCTATACA
>CAZUFH010000059.1:0-2556 GCA_964618885.1 uncultured Pseudomonadales bacterium | reverse complement strand
AATCTCCACGCACGATCTGGCTAGTCAGACAGCCTCCATGGTAGCTGTGTTGGACGCTGCAAGCCCGTTCTACGATATGCTGATGCGGGTATGCTGTGGCATTCCCAACATTCGCCTGTTCGGTACGTGGGAAGACTACGACAACATTCTGGCTGCCTGCACAAAGTTGTCTGGATATTTCTCCGAGCACCTCGGCCTCTACTTCAAGCACCTCTTGCCGGTGTTGCAGGAAATTGCCGATACGGTTGCCGGGCGCAAAGAAGTCGATAATTACTTCTGGGCCAGCATTTACAACCACTATTCCGGTTCCGGAGTAGATGATATGGATGGGTGGATAACGGCGTTCGTCAACTACAAATTCCACACGGGGACACCATATCCCAAGCCTGAAAATCTCTATGATTGGAAGGTCAACCTCAAGCGGAAATATGGTGAGGGAATCCATCGTGAAGATATCCCTGCCCATCTGAGCAGCGTCCCCTTCGTCTTGAACTACGGCAAGAACCACTGCCACCAGTCATTTGGTGAATTTGCAGGCCGCAATTTTAAGGCAGACAACAAAGGAAATGGCGCAAACTTCGATTGTCGGCTTGTGGGTGGCTTCTTGGGAGTCGATGATGCCGATGGTTTTGCTACCCCGGTGCTGAGCTACGCGGTAATTCGAGGCAACGAACTGGAAACCAAGGTTAACGAGGGTGACTGGACTGTCCAGCCTCAAAACCATACTCCAATCACCGCCAAAAAACGGTCGGTCTACGGTGCCGCGAATCCTAGCGGCCGTATAGACGTAGATTAGTTCACTGAACTTGCTGAAATCCTTTCAATTTTGAGAGGATTTTTTATAGGTCAAACTTCGCGAGGCTTGGTAGATGATTGAGAGCCTGTTAGGCATCAAATTATGGTTCAAGATTTTTCTCAATTTAGGCAAAAAAGTCCCAAACACACGGAGTTCTGATGTAATATAACATAGATTGAAGTTGATCAGCTCGCACGATTGATTTGGCACACTAAAATCTAGGAAATATCAAAGGAGTCAGTATGGAAAAGAAAAGTGGTAATTGCGTTGGCGTATTGTTAATTACTGTGTCTGTACTGGGTTGGCTTTATATGTGTGCTGTACTGTTTTACAGCACTGGTAGTGTTTTTGAAGGTATTATGGTGGGATTAATATTATATTTGCTGTTTGACGGCTTCCTCGGATTTCCACTTGCTGGAATAGTTTTGGGAGAGTTACTTGCCAGAAATGAAACTAAATCACCACCGAACGACCACGAAAACGCTTAAATTTGCAAAGGATCGCTGAGAGCTAGGATTAACCCTAGCTCTTTTTTTATGGGTGCGACTTTCCAGTCTCCAATTTGCCAACAAAAATCTCACTACAAGGGAGGATTTCTTCTGTGAGGCTTAGTAGACGATGTCAGAACCTATTTGGCCTCAAGATCAAAGTTCCCGCACTTATCAATCTAGGTACAAAACATACCCTATAGCATGACAGAATTACGCCAGTACGGTACAATACAGCCAGCTTTGACTCAATTTAGTACACATTAACTCATCACATTTTCAAGTTCACAGGAGGCATGATGCGAAAGTTTTTTACTTTGGCGAAGGTTGAGAGTTTTGAGATAGCGGAGAGAATTGCGAATGGAAGAACTGCAAGCGAAGGGGCCGTCGTTGCACTTCAGGTTGAGGTAAATTGACAAAAAAAACCACTTAGCCTGTTTGGAAGCGAAGATCCAAGTCTGGCAGCCAAATTTGGAAAGGTTATCGGTTCATTGGCCGTGGATATTGACCCTCAAACCCAAAAGGCTTCCAATCATCGATACACTTGGAATTAGGACACAGACTACTTTCACTAAACAGGAACCCCTTTATTATTAAAGGGGATTTTTAATGCCCAAGGAAACCCCGCACAAAGCTGAGCGTCAGTGAGGTTTTGTAGCCAGCGTGTGCGGGGATGAATTGGAAGAACAGGTTACCACCGTCAGGTGGTATCCTGTTGGTAGCCATGAGAAGACTGAAACTAGCCCACTCGGTATACCAACATGAATACCATATTGTGTTCGGGACTAAACGAAGAAGAAAATATTTGAAGGAATATGTTAAGCCCGAATTCGACAGGGTGATCCGTGAGTTTGAGAAAAAGTACCCGACTGTTCATGTGGTGGAGAGAAATCTAAACAATGACCATGTTCATCTGCTGATGGAAATACCACCTGATACAAATGTGGCCATTGTGGTGCAAAAGATTAAGCGATTGACTAGCATGGCCTTCAAGAAGAAGTTCAAATTCATTAGGGAGATGTACCTCAATGGCCACATTTGGGGAGTGGGTTACTTCTCTTCGACAATCGGGCTTAACGAATCAACTATCGAGAAATACATCAGATACCAGGTTAAACATGATACTCCTCAGCAGACCAAACTAGGCTTCTCATGAAATACCAGCCGGAAACCACGGACTATGCGAGGCGAAGGCCGAGTCTGTCCGTGGAGGTTCATTTTGCGTCATTTTTGTGGTCACTCACAGATAAAAGGTTATAATTGTGATAAGTC
>CAZUFH010000058.1:0-6813 GCA_964618885.1 uncultured Pseudomonadales bacterium | reverse complement strand
CCGTTACCCCAGGTTACTTTCTTTTTGACAAAGTCCTACGTCCTGCCAAAGTGAAAGTTGGTTCCGGCATCTAGCCACAAATGTACAATGTAAATTATAAAATATTAAATATTTAAAAATACTATGTCCAAAATAATCGGCATCGATCTAGGTACAACGAACTCTGCTATTGCTGTCATGGAAGGCGGAGTCGCCAAAATTATCCCCTCGGCCGAAGGTCGCAACACCTTCCCGTCTATTGTTGAGCCCGTCAAAGGTTTGGTCGGAGACGTTGCCAAACGTCAGATGGTCTTAAACTCTGCGAACACTATTTTCTCCGTCAAGCGTCTCATGGGTCAAAAGTTCTCAGGTAAACAAGCTCAAAAGACCAAGGAAATGGCTCCCTACGAAATCACCGAAGGCAAAGACGGCATGGCTGTCATTTCTCTCGGCGGCAAGAACTACACTCCTCAAGAAATTTCTGCCAAGATTCTCCAAAAAGCCAAGGCCGACGCCGAAGCCTACTTGGGTCAGCCGGTAACTGAGGCTGTTATCACTGTTCCTGCCTACTTCGATGACTCCCAACGTCAAGCTACCAAGCAAGCCGGTGAAATCGCCGGACTAAACGTCCAGAGGATTGTGAATGAACCGACCGCTGCCGCTCTAGCTTACGGCTTGGACAAAGGCAAAAATGAAACCGTTGTTGTTTACGATCTCGGCGGTGGCACTTTTGACGTTTCTATCCTCGAGCTGGGCGATGGTGTTTTTGAAGTCAAGTCTACCAATGGTGACACTTTCCTAGGTGGCGACGACTTCGATCACCGTCTTATCGAATACATCGTTTCCGAGTTCAAAAAAGAGTCCGGTGTCGACCTTTCTCTCGACAAACAAGCACTTCAGCGAATTAAAGACTCTGCCGAAAAAGCCAAAATAGAGCTCTCTAGTGCAACCGAAACCGAAATCAATCAACCCTTTATTACCCAGAGGGACGGTCAACCTCTTCATCTCACTATGAAGATCTCCCGCTCCAAACTTGAAGAGCTCGTCGATGATCTGATCCAAAAGACCATCGAACCCTGCAAAAAAGCTTTATCGGACGCCAAAATTGACAAATCCAAAATTGCCGAAGTTATCCTCGTCGGTGGTATGACCCGTATGCCCAAAGTCCAGCAAGTGGTTAAAGACTTCTTTGGTAAAGAACCCAATCGCTCAGTCAATCCGGACGAGGCCGTGGCACTTGGTGCTGCTATTCAGGGTGGGGTGATTGCAGGGGACGTGAAAGATGTTCTCCTTCTCGACGTTACCCCTTTAACTCTTGGTATTGAAACCATGGGCAGCGTCATGACTCCTCTTATCGAAAGAAACACGACTGTCCCCAGTAGCAAATCTCAAGTTTTTAGCACTGCCAGTGATAATCAGCCCCAAGTGGAGATCCATATTCTTCAAGGCGAGCGCCCTATGGCCGCAGACAACAAGACTCTGGGTAGTTTTGTCCTCGACGGTATTCCCGCTTCTCCTCGCGGTATTCCTCAGATTGAAGTCACCTTTGATATCGATGCCAATGGGATTCTAAATGTATCAGCCAAAGACAAGGCGACTGGTAAGGAGCAAAAAATTACCATCAAAAACGCTACTAATCTTTCGGATGAGGAAGTTGAAAAGATGAAGCAGGAGGCAGAGAAATTTGCCGAGGAAGACAAAAAGAAAAAAGAACTTGTCGACAAAAAAAATGAAGCTGATTCTTTAATCATTCAAACTCGAAAAGTTTTGAAAGACGCCGGTGATAAATTCGGTGCCGACGCTGCGAAGGAAATGGGTGACTCACTAGATGAGCTGGAAAAAGAAGTCAAAAACGAATCTGCCACTTTGGATTCGATCGATACCAAGCTTAAGGCTTCCACGGAGCTGGTCCAGAAACATGCCGAAGCTCTCTACAAAGCCGCTTCCGAAAAAGATCAGCCCGCAGGGGAGGGCAAACCGGCCGACGAGGCAAAGTCCGCAGGTGACGCCACCGAAACCAAAACCGACACCAAATCCGCGGAGGAAGGCGAGGTTGTGGAATAATATAAATCGTCAGTATGTGTAGGGGCGGACCCCTGTGTCCGCCCGTCTGGCAATACAGTCTCATTCAACAAAAATAACTCATGTCCACCACCCGCGATTTTTACGATGTACTCGGAGTATCCAAGTCCGCCACCGCCGCGGAGATTAAATCTGCCTACAGGAAACTCGCTCTCAAGTGGCACCCGGACCGAAACAAAGAAAAAGACGCCACCGAAAAATTTAAGGAGATCAACGAAGCCTATGAGGTCCTTAGTAGTCCCGAAAAGAAATCCAAGTACGACCAATTTGGCCACGCCGCTTTCGGCGGGGGAACAGGCTTTAATCCAGGAGGAGGAGCCTCGGGCAATCCCTTTGCCTCTTACTACTCTACCGGTGGGAATATCAATTTTGAAGATCTTTTTGGCGGCCAGGGCGGTTTTTCCGACCCCTTTGATATCTTTAGCTCTTTCTTTGGCGGCGGTGCTCAGGCTGGGAGACGCCCGGCCAAGCCTCACTACTCCCTCAAACTAGACTTTATGGACGCAGTGAATGGTGTCGAAAAAACCATTGTTCATCAAGGGAAGCAGTACACCGTCAAAGTTCCTGCCGGAGTCGATGAGGGAAACAGAATTCGTTATGATGCTTTTGATGTCAGCTTTGAAATAAAGCCTAGTAAAGTTTTCAAACGTGAAGGGTACGACGTCATTGTCAATCACGAAATTCCCTTTACTCTGGCCATTCTCGGTGGGGAAACCGTTGTTCCCACTCTAGCCGGTGATCTCAAAATCCGAGTTGGATCTGGCACCCAACCTGAGACAGTTATCAGACTCAGTGGTAAGGGCATCAAAAATCTTCAGTCTACTCGACACGGGGATCTCTATATCCGCTTTATCATCAAACTTCCCTCCCGTCTCTCAGGCAAACAAAAAGACCTCCTCAAACAATTCGAGGACCTGTCTTAACTCCGTCATTGCGAACCCCGCCAAAGGCGTGGGTGTGGCAATCTCACTCCATACGTCATCCCTATCTGTTCGGGGATCCATCTCCAAACACATACTTCCCCAGCTCCCTCTTCATCTGAGTCTCGTTCGTAATATCCTTACAATAGGCAAGGAATCTGAGAAATGTTGCTGGCTGTGACTTCCTAAGTTTCTTCAGCACAACATCCGCGATCTCCATCGACATAATTCTTTTCCTTTTCAAAAATAACAGTTCTCTTTCTACCTCTCTCGTAATTTTCTCTACCACCTTTTCTCGGTCAGGCGTTTTTGATCCTATGGTGGCTCCATATATTCCCGAGTAGAGTTTACTGCGGCTAAATACTTCCGACTTGCCCGATTTTTTAATCACCACCAAGTGAGATAAATCCACTACTTCGTGAGTCGTAAATATCTCATGGCAATTTAGACACCTTCTTCGCCGCCAAATCTGCGTTTCTCCTAAAGTGGGTCTCGAATTGGTAACTGCAGTTTGAAGTGCGTGACAATAAGGACATTCCATATCTATATATTGTTATTACCTTTAGAGTTTTATCTCCAATTACATGTGGTGTCAATCCCAATACGCCTACCTTTATATCTACATCCTGCTCTATCAATATATTGACACCAAATATATTGTTAGTTCATGAACAAAGAAAAGCAAGAAGAACAAAATTGGATTACCATCGGCAGACCCAGCTATCTTGGAAAAAATAAGGACGAGCAGGTCACGCAGTGGAACCGGGAATATGGTGAAGGTGGTTGGCGATTAGCTTGGCAACTCGCGAGCGGGGAAGTGCTCGGCTTTAGCGAAATATTTCAGCTTTATGTGGACAGCTACACCCTGTATTTTGAGCTGCACTTAGACGAAGCCTATTTTCTAACAGATAACTTTGCCTATACTTACGACAAAGATCTAGTTTCCAAAGAAGAATCGTTTAATCCTTATGCACTGTATTTTTTACCCGGAAGACCCAATCAATTTCATCACGTCGCCCTAAATCATGCCTTGGAATTTCGTTTACTTTTAGAATTTAAAGGTGACAAGCCTCTTCAAGTACGTGAAGGCAAGCCGGGAACAGACCCAAACACTTGGCCAGCAGGCTGGCGCTGGAGTCCCGGCAGGATTCCTGCCGCCCACCCAGAGTTAATTCCTCAGTCGGCATTATCCGATTGGTGGCAGTCGGGAAGTATCGAAGATCTTTATCAATCTGCTAAGATTCTTCAAATCAAAAAATGACCAAGAAACTGGAAAAAATCACCCATCTTCTTTACGAGCTAGGAACACTGCGCAAAATTGCCCGCAGTCATCGCCAAACTCTCTTGACGAACGACCTGTCAGACAATATCTCCTCCCACTCATATCGCGTCACCACCATCGGTTGGTTCTTGGCCAAGCTAGAAAAGGCCGATCCTTATAAAGTAGTTATGATGTGTCTATTTCACGACGCTAGTGAAACGAGGACTGGCGACCAAAACTGGGTTCACAAGAAGTATCTCAAAACTTTTGAGAACGAAGTGATCAAAGACCAACTTTCAGGTATTCCGGTCGCCAGGGAACTTCTGGATCTTAGTTCCGAATATGAAAAAAGAGTGTCTCTAGAATCTAAATTGGCCAAAGACGCCGATTTACTCGACCAAATTTTACTTCTCAAGGAATATTCCTGGCAGGGAAATCAGGAGGCAACTCAGTGGTTAAAAGGAAGTGAACAAGCCAAGCGTCTATTTAGCCGGTCAGCCAAGCAGATGGCCAAGGAAATTGTGTCCCAAAGGCCAAGCGACTGGTGGTATCACTCCGGCTGGACCGCCGATCGGCGAAAATAAATTTTTCCCTCAAAACCCACCTAAAAGAATTTCAAGATTCATAAAGATAACTCTATTTTTTTGGACAAAAAAAGAGCCTCTTTCGAGACTCTCGGGAAGTTATCTTGACATGTATTTCATAGCTACTGCCGGGTCCAGCTGTATTAATAGTACATTAGTGCTGAAGTCCAAAGAATGTTTTACATTTGCTCTGGTCCAAGAGATTTGAACTTTTTGCCCCTTGTGGACAATTGTGATGCTGTGTCCGACATGAGTCATAGTCAAGTTCTTAGCCTCTGCTACTTTGATGGCTAATTGAGTCATCTCACGCTGATCAGCAAAAACCATTTCATCTCCCAGACACGATACAAATCTGGTTATCCGGTCTGTATTTTTTGCTACTGCGGTGGCGCCAGCTTGAAATGTCGAGTCGATAGATGCCCATCCAGATTGGCCATCTGCCAAAATGTTCATTTTTCACTCCTGTCAAATTGCATGATTTTGAGGCATGGCCTCAAGTTAAACCAAATTCTACCACATCTAGTCCCAAAAAGCAATACTATGGGGCAAAACCTGGTCATTTTTACGAACTCACTCCGGCTGGACCGCCGATCGTCGGAAATAATTTTCCCCCAAGATAGTCATTCCGGGTCGCAGAGTCGCCTGGGAGACCTCGACCCGGAATCCATCTGGACTTTCTCAATTTCTCTAATCACCTTCACGTAACTTTTTTTATCTTCAGGATCGATTCCAGTCAGACGCCCCAATTTTATTTTTAAATCGGGGTTTACCGCCAAACATCCCAGTGCGAGACCCAGTCTGATTCTTTGCCATTCTTGCTCGTCGATCGTCATCTCCACATCCCAGTCGATCACTACTTCCAGACTATCTTTAATTATCGACTTCTCGGCATATACTTTCCACAATATATCAAGTGGCTCACCTCCTTCAAGTTCTCTTAGAACCTTTAACCCTAGCTGAGGTCCACTTGGCTCTTCTTCATTAAAAACAGTTACGAGGTTAAACTCCAATCCCAGTGCAAACGCTATCCCAAAATCCACCCTTGAACCTTCGGAAGGAGCTCCTCCAGCATTCCACAAAATATCTACCCTCCCATTCTCTATAGAAGTTTTGTGCATGAAATCCAACTCCGCCATCACGATATTAAAGCCAGTTTCATCCTGCTGAGGGGCGTCCGTTATCGGATTAAATAGTCTCACCCCACTATTTTTTAGTCCCTCGGCGTGGGCGGCAATCACCTGTGCCTGCTCATCTGTCACTTGCCTCACCGGAGAAATTAGGTAAACCATCTTTTCTGTTGTCATGATCCATATTCTACACCCCACAATTCGTCAATTATGCTACAATAGGCAGGATTAGTAAGATTATTTATGGGCGGCTTGGGTCGCTCTTTTTACTAAATATCTAGACTAATCAAAAATATAAAATTTAAAATAATAAATATAAAATATTTGTATGGACACACAAACCTTATCGGCTCGTACCGAATTCGCCGCCGCCATCAATCAAATCTGTTCTGAGCGTGGTATATCCACTGAAATCGTCTTAAACGCCATAAATGGTGCCTTGGTCGCTTCTTTCAAAAAGGACTATCCGGAACAGGCTCTCAAGTTCGAAGAAGACGAGCTGGTCATCACTGCTGATGTCGACTCAGACAATGGTCAATTCCGCCTATTTGTCGGTAAGGAAGACGCCAAAAAGAAGGATCTCAAAGACATCACTCCTCCCGGTTTTGGTCGAATCGCCGCCCAGGCTGCCAAACAGGTCATTTTGCAAACCATTAGAGAAGCCGAGAGAGACGCTGTCTTGGCCGATTATCAGGAACATCTGGGTGAAGTCATGACCGGTATGGTTCAGAGAATGGACGGCAGAAATGTTGTGATCGATCTAGGCCGTGGTCAAGCCGTCATGCCTCCAGAAGAACAAGTTCACACTGAGTATTACCGCCTGAACTCTCGTGTCAGTGTCTACCTCAAAGAAATTACCG
>CAZUFH010000057.1:0-7170 GCA_964618885.1 uncultured Pseudomonadales bacterium | reverse complement strand
ACTGTTTCCAGAAGCCATAGAGACTAAGAGGTAGGAGAACAAAACCGAGTAACCAAAGGATGAGAGCCTTTTTGTGAAAGGTAACAAAGGGCGTAATGACATTGTGACCATCTGACCAGAAAGAGTTCCAGGCGCCACCAAGAAATGAATAGTACTGAGTAGTGTACATATCTACTTTAGGAATCCAGTCCAGTCGATAGTAGAATTCGGGAGATCTTTGAATGATGAGGTGAGATGCCACCAAAGCAATATTTGAGGGAGACTGAGAATTTGCTGCCCGGAGGTAAATTGGGGTATAAGCGGCGACAAAAACCAGAATAACGACGATGGAATAAACAAAGAACTTCTTGAGATTCCTGACGGAAAGGAAAAGGGCAATGAAAACAGTGGGGAGGATGGTGATCACGGTAATCTTGGTCCAGATACCGAGAACGAGGGAAAACAACAAAAAGAGGAAAGACCGAATAAATTCTTTATTGGTTTTGGCGTAGTACAGATACAGACCTGAAACAACGACAGAGAGAATCCAGAAGGTATTTAAGAGCTCATTCGTGACCGTAGGAAGGAAGATGTTTAGCATGGGGAGGGCGACAAGAGAAAACATGCCGAGAAGTACCAGTCGTCTATCTTTGAATATCTTATTGAGTCCCAAGCCAACAACCGCAATAATCATCCAGAAAATGACAATATTCACGTACTGGATAGATTTGATGTTCTGAAAGATGGAGAGAACTATTGCAGAAATAACATAGTACAGTGGTGGCTGATGAGTCTCCCACTCGGTGGGTGGAGGGATTCGAAGATTTTTGGCAATATATTCGACGTAGTAGACATGGCCGGAGCCGTCGAAGCCGTTTGTAGGATCATAAAGCCCTGCATTGTGTATGCCGAGGGCTACGGAAGCGAGGAAGATAATAGCGAATACCATCTTAAGTGGGAAGTGCTTGATTTTAAGTGGAGTCATTTGATGGATTCCTGCCTACGCAGGAATGACATGGTCGGTTTTTATAATTTTTGTTTTCATTATTTTCTGGATTGCCACAGCTCGAGTACGAGATTCGCAATGACAAGATTTATTTGTAGCGGAGTTTGAGGGCTGGGTCGTGCTGCCACTGGTCTGAGCCACCATCATCGTAGTAGCGAAGAACATAAGTTCTATACAGGATCGCCAGATAGTCCTTGGCGAAGTTTTGGACAGATGAAAAACCCACGTTACTCATAAAATTGTGAGTAATTTCCACCGGAGACTCAAAAATGCGAGTAAAACCCAAACGATTGGCGACGGTCAACATTTCTAGGTCGAAGGCCCAGCGTTTCACGATCATTCTAGGTAGTACCTTTAGCAGGACCTGTCGTCGAAATACTTTGAGGCCCGTCTGAGTGTCGGAGACGTTGAGACCAAAGAAGAAGCGGGTGGCTCGCTGGACAAGGTAGGACATAACCTTTCTCTGCCAAGGATAATCGACTTTGCTGGCGTGATGGCGCTTGCTGCCGATAATAATATCGGCGTCGTACCACTTCATGTGCTCCAGAGCGAGGCCAATTCCCTTAACATTTAAGTCTGACCCGGCATCGATAAAGGCGATGATACCTCCCTTGGCTCGCGCCATGCCGTAGCGGACAGCATAGCCCTTTCCTTTGTTTTCCGGATAGAAATAAATTTTGGTGTTTTCTCCCTTAAATGACTTGGCTTTATGGTATGTCTTGTCTCGTAAATTTTTTAGTCCATCAATAACACAAATAATTTCATAGGGGCGATTTAGGAGGTCTAGATAAAGCTTGATGGTGGCTAGATCCTTCGCAATGGACTTGCAATTGTATGTCGGAACAATGACCGAAAGGAGTTCAGGGTCGGACTTTAATACTTTTCTTTTTTTGGCCGCGGTGGGCATGAGGGAATTATAACAAGGTTAAGAATAAAAACTCAAAGAATCAAAAACTCAAAATACTGTATCCACTTTTTTAGATTTATGCGGGGGAAGAGGAGGAAGACTAGAAGAGAGAGAACAAGTAAGAGATGGACGGCAAAGTTCGACCAGATGAGGCCGGAGAACGAGAGTCGGTAGGCATACAAAAGAAAGGGCTGGAGTAAGGTGGCGGCCAGGAGGAGGAAGTTCGCTTGGGGCCTGCCGGTAGCCATAAGGAAAGAGAGGATAAACTGACTTAGAGCAAAGAAGACCATGGAAAAAGCGAAAAACGACAGGTAGGGTGTGATGGCTAAGTATTGGGAGCCGGAAAGAATTCGGACAATG
Organism: uncultured Pseudomonadales bacterium; assembly: GCA_964618885.1. Lineage (GTDB taxonomy): Bacteria > Patescibacteriota > Microgenomatia > UBA1400 > MFAQ01 > UBA10133. The sequence goes on along the minus strand of CAZUFH010000057.1, from coordinate 4,918 downwards.
AAAGCAGGGAAAAGACTAAAAATACCGGCACCGACAACCCCCAGAGCCAGGATCAGAGCTCCAAGTTTCACCAGAACAGACTTAGCGGAACCGGTGGCGGCGTGGCGGTGAGTGGCGATGGGAAGGGTAAGACCTATGAGGGGGGTAAGTCCAAAGAGAATCATCCGGCCGAGGATAGAAAGAGCGGAGTAGAGTCCGGAAAAGTGAGAGTCCGAAAAAGCACGGACAACGAGAATATCGGTAGAGATGAGAGACAAGGTGCCAAGAGAATAGAGGAAACTAAACCCGGTAAAACCTCCAAGGGAAAACCGGGGTGGTTTCTTGACGATAAGACGGGGAAATACCGACGGCTGGATCTGCCAAAAAATAATGAGGGTACCAATGATGCTCGAAACGAGCTGACCAAGGATAGCTCCGGTGGCACCGAGGCCAAGCCGGATAAAGAGTATGGATAAAATGATCGAAAGAAAAATACTGACAAAACCGACGAGGGAGACAAAAATAAACTTCTGGAAGGCTGTGATATAGGAAGTAATGATGGACTGGAAAAGTGACACAAACATACTAATGCCCAGGACGACAAAAGCAACGGGGTGAGCTTTGAAAAGGACCGACAAAGGATTCGCAAAAAGAATCAATCCCAGTCCGAGTGAGACTGCAATGGGACTGAGTGTCTTCAGCAGGTAATAAAAGAAAAGATTGATGGAGACAGCATCGTCCTTGGCTTTGAAGTCGGAAACGAATTTGATCACGACGGTGGCGACGGTACCCATGGGGATGCTTAGGATATAGATGAGGGATAGATAGGATAAAAATTCCCCGTACTCGGCCGGAACGAGGAACCGGAGTAAGATCAGGTGAAAAAAGTAGCGGAAGATATTCTGGGTGAAGCTGGCTACATAGAAGACCATTGTGCTCTTGGCAGTCGGTGTAGTGAGGGATTTGAGAATTCGTTTCATATTGTTTGATGGAGTGAGATCCCTCGACTCCGCTCGGGATGACATACTGTTAGTTTAGCTTGAAAATGTAGCCAGTGAAGACGCCGGAAGAGACAACAAGACAGTTCTCAGTTGATAATTCTGTGATGTCAGATACTGGATTGCCACAGCTCGAGTACGATCTTCGCAATGACGATGTGAAAGTATCTTCGGAGATGACCACGCGATAAAGAAGTTTTTCACTCGTAAATTCGTCCGGATAGATCCAGCCAAAGTACTCGTCCGCAAAGCTACTGTTTGGCGTATTCCCATAAGTTTGGAAGAGATAGCGCCAGCCACCATAGGGGTGATATGGCTTGGGATCTTTCCCGACCGTCTCCAGACTGAAGGGACTATCCCCTATTACCGGCATGATTTGGTTGATCAGATTTCTTCTGGCCGACAAACCATACTGGGACTGGGTAGTGGTGAAGATGGTGATGGAGTTTGTGGCGATATAGATAGCAAAGAGGGGTGCAAGAAGTTTCCAGCTGAGCTTCTCCAGGAAGAGCCCCAAAACTATCGTAGTCATAATAAAGAAGCTGAGCAGGTAGTACTCGCAACCGGTGGAGGGATAAATGAGATAAAAAAGAAGAATGGAAATAATCATCCAGGCGAGAATCCGCAGACGCTTTTCGGTCAGAGATTTTTTTAGGAACCAAACCAGACCAGTGATGACAAAAAGACTGACCAAGAAAACCGGCTGAGTCATATCGCCGTGGGCGCCCAGTCCATGCTCCTCCTGAATATTGGTGAATGGCTTGAGGTAAAGCATGCGACTGACCGAGAACCAGACATTATGGAGGTGATAGCTCAGCTGATCCATGCCAAAGACGGAGCCGGAAGTCTTCGGACTTAAGATGTAACGGATGGGTCCAAGAAGATCATCAAAGTTGTGATTGATATCGAAGACGATGAGGGGAGAGACGATGGCGAGATAGGAAAAGATGGAGATCACCCAAGTGGAAAGCGAAATTTTCTTAATATTTTTCAGAACGAGTAAGATGACCAAAGGCCAGTAGACCATGAGGGACAGGTGAATATGTAGTCCCGAAGCCATGAGAATAGCGGAGAGGATAAACCAGCGAGGGTCCTTCCCTGCCCGGTACAAAGAATATAGAAGCCAAATAGTCACAAAGGCAATGGGGGTGGGGTTCCAAAAACGGTGATCAAAATAAATTAGTAGCGCCGAAAAGCCGTAAAAAAGAGAAGCAATAATAGCTACCTTTTGGGAATAGATCCTGGAGGCTACAACATAAAGACTGAGGAGAGTGACAAGACCAAAGAGCGAAGAAAAATAAGCCAAGATAGTGAGATCCCCTTTCCCGATCCAAAAAAGGAGAGCGTTGAGGTAAGTAAAGGCGGGGCCTAGGTAAAAACCAAAGTTACTGGCACTGACCCCGATCCAGATAGGGTGAAAGTCTTTGACTTGAGACCAGGCTAAGAGGGCCTGGTATTCTTCGTCGAAATTAAAAGTGAACCATTCGGCGGATTTGTAAAAACGGAGGAAGATTACAAAGAGAAAAAGGAACAAGTAGATGTATTTATATGGATTTACCCCTGCGGGTACCAGCGGCCCACTCAGGTCGGGAATGACAGCGGTTTTTTGTGATGGTGACAATTTTTTGGCCACAGAGATAGTTTAGCTTACTTTGATAAGCGGTTATAGAGGAATACCGGACCACAACCCCAAGCATGGGAGTGACTGCTGTCCACCGACCTGTCTGTGACCTTGAATTTTTCATAGACTGAAGTAGCCCCAATATTTACCATACTCCCCCAGTAACCTCTGATAGTCTTTCGAGCTAAGTCTTTCTCACCAAGTCGCAAGAGCCACTCGATGACCCAAGTTTCGGAAAAAGGACTTTCGGTGTATAAATTCCCCCGGAAGTAGTCAAGACTTTTTGTATCATTTAGATAACCTAGTTTACCTGCCAAAGCATTGGTCACTAGACTTACCCCAGACTGCTCACCGTCAGTGCTAAAACTATCAGAGAATAAATTAAGGTCACTCGAAAAAGATATCTTAATTAAATTTTGCTCCAAAGTATTTATTTTTGTTTCCAAAGTGGATAACTCTCCCACTTGGGTATAAATTTTATCAGCTGACTTTAAGCCTTCCAAGTACCAGAGCTGTAGCGCTGTAAGATAACGCCGATCTCGATTCTGCGGAGTCCAGTCGATAAAGATCCACCAGTCTTCGTTGTTTTTGTCTATCAGAAAGCCGTTCTCGGCCAGATTGTTTTGTGTCCAGGCTACCACTTTCTTCACCTGGGGGAGTAACTTCTTGGCGTGCTCGATATCCCCTGTTTCCGATAAATGTTTTTCCAGCAGGACCAGCCACTGGAGTGAGTAGTCCGGAATGATAAAACGGTTGGCTGAGTGGGCCATAGCCGGGATAGCCCCGCTTTCCAGCTGACTATCGGCAAAGGCTTGAATGGTGTATTTGAGATATACCAGATTGTTTTCGGTCTTGGGTAAGCAGTCGGCTATGGCCAAAGCATCTCCCACATACAAAGCCTTTTCTCTCACTAGACTGTCCTCCATTTGGTCCTGAAGTCCGTTATCAAGACTGGTTTTGGAGATTTGAAAAATTTTTTGGTCTAGAGCGGTGAGGTCGGATGGAGCCGTATAAGAGTCGTAAGGATACTGGACTGAAACAAAGCCGGGAGTAAGAGCTTCGGAGCAGTCCGACTCAATCTTTAGGTACCTGCCGGCGCGCCTTCCAAACTGCTCCCAAGAAAATTCTCCTGCCGGAATTTTTAGAGTATCTAACTGAGATTCATGGACTGACTTCTCGGGGACACCAAAGTAGCCATCGTGATATGAAACCCTGGCAGTGCATGAAGATTCGTTTTCACCGGTGATCGAGAGATAGCCCACAGAGTAGTGTCCGAGGTCGAAGTATCCACCCCTGTAAGCTGGTTTTTTACTTTCGTAGCTGAGAGACTTGATTGGCCTCTCCGCTACAGAGACGTCTTTTAAGTCCAAGAGCTTGGAAAGTTGAGTAGGTGTTTTTTCTGGGGCCATATCGACGACCTCGGTAAAGCCGGCTTCGCCCGGAAGCTTGTCTTTGTATTCGATATCTTCAGCTACTTCTCCTCGCCAAAATCGCCAGTCTCCTAGATTCCTCGCAAAGAGACCGTCTTTTATAGATCCGCTTACATAGAGCCCTGGGGACTGAAAAACTTCGTGTTCATGAGTTTCGGATGAGAGATATTCGCACTCGATTTCGATATTATTTTCCCCTTTTTGGATTTCATTCTTTATAGAGTAAGTATCAGAATATACTTTGGGGTACTGAGCAAAGACTGGACCCCGGCCGACAAACCGGCCATTTACCGTCACCCGATAGTGACCTAGACATGACAGAGAGATGTCGACAGAGCCAGGAAGCTGTTTTTGATTCCACGAATAGACAAATCTTGCGACGTAGTCCTTCTTTCCCTGATCATCTCTGACCCAGATCCAGTCACTTTTCCGTGACAAAGGGTGAAGGAAGCTGTAGTTTAGTCTGATTATTTGTTTATCCATAAATCTCTGGGTGATGGAACCCATGGGAAAGATCCAAAGGACAAAGCAAATCAAGATGAGATAGCCTCTTTTAACCTTGGCGGCCAAGACAGCGAGAACAATGATAATAGGAGCCAGAAGAAGAATGTAAGTAGTATTATCTCCCCAAAAATTTTGAGTAATCCAGGAAGGAAAAAACCGAATATTTTTATCTAAAAAGACCAGTACCTTATCTACAGTTTCGAGGAGATAGAAAATATTCGTATCCCGGACCGATAGTGTCAGCTCCGGAAGAGTATGTTTCCGGACCAGCTGGGTCGAGAGCTCGTATAGGGGTAAGCTCGGGCTGTAATGCCGGATAGAGACAAAGACTGAGGCCAGAAAGAATAGGAAAAACAGGATAAATTTGAAGACTCGGCTGTTGGACT
>CAZUFH010000056.1:0-7230 GCA_964618885.1 uncultured Pseudomonadales bacterium | reverse complement strand
TGCCATTCTTTAAATATATTACATTTATCGTCATTGCGAACCCGCCGAGCGGCGGGTGTGGCAATCCAAAAATATATTCATTTGCGGTATTATAAATACATGACCCAAAACGATCTTTCCCAAATCAGAGCCGTTTTTAAAGAAGAAATCCAAAAAGAAGTCAAAATTGTAGTCGAAGATGTTCTCGAACAGAAGCTTGAGGAAAAGTTAGAAAAAAAGCTTGAAGAAAAACTAGAACAGAAATTAGAAGAGAAACTCGAACAGAAACTTGATCAAAAGTTCGAACAAAGGCTCAAACCAATCAACAAAAAACTCAACAAACTACAAAAAGGTCAAAACATTATTTTGAAATACGTTGACGAACAGGACACAAGCCTGGACAATAGAGTCACTCGCATCGAAAAACACCTCCACCTCTCCAGTTCCCCCCTCCAATAATCTGCTAAAATTAGTATACTTAGGCCCATGCCTGAGTGAGGCTAAAGGGGTGTAGTTCAACGGTAGAATATGGGTCTCCAAAACCTATGACGAAGGCTCAACACCTTCCACCCCTGCCAATATCCCTTGACACATTCTTCTCAACAGGAAGATAATATCTTTTACCAAGTACAAAAATGGAAAGCTTCTCAAACTCATCATCAGAAAAATACCCCACTGCCGCTGCCTGTATCGAAGCTGCCTCTGTTGTAAATTGTCATGACTTACATGACGTTATGGATGCTATAAACAACTTGGATCTAGGCTACAAAAAAAATCATCCTTGCTACAGAATGTTTTGGCCATACATGCAGGAGGTGACCATTGTGACCATCGAGATGGCCATCGGGAAGTAAGAGAACTGTATCTCTAGTTAAATCATCCAGTGACCACTATCAAAAGCAATCACCGTCCTCTCGAGCTCGTCTTCGTTCGCCACGGCGAATCGGAAGGAAACGTTGCCGACGATGCCAGCAAACACGGAGACCATAGTCTCTTTACCGACGAGTTTCGAGCCAGACACAGCTCTACTTGGAATCTGACACCAAAAGGTGAGCATCAAGCCAAAGTTGCCGGTGAATGGATCAAGAAAAACATCAACTGTGGTGCTTTCGAAGGCTACTACGTTTCCTCATATAAGAGAGCTAGGCGCACAGCAGGACTACTGGGATTACCAGACGCGCTTTGGAATATCCGAGATTACATTCGAGAACACGACTGGGGCAATCTCGACGTCATGACCGAAGAGGACAGAGTCAAACTTTACCCACAAGTCATGAGAGGCAAACAAATAAATCCCTATTACTTCTCTGCTCCCGGGGGAGAGTCCCTCGCCGACGTGGTTATTCGCGCCCGGGTGGGGATTGTTGCCACCCTGTACCGCGAATATTCCAACCAGCGAGCCATCGTCGTAAGTCACGGCAATCTCATGTGGCCAATTCGCATCATCATGGAAAATATCTTACCGGAGGAGTATCTGGAACTAAAAAACAAGAAAGACCCCAAGGACAAAATCGAAAATTGTCAGATCTTCCACTACTCCAGGATCGACCCCCAAACTCACGAGATTACTGAGAAGTTCAACTGGATGAGATCCGTGTGTCCTTGGGATCTCAATCCAGATCGTGATGCCTGGCGTCAAATAGTTCACAAAAGGTATAAGAATGATGAACTAGTTGCTTCGTAAAATGACAGTGAGACGCTTCCCCCACCAGTTTCGTTTTCAGCTCACAGCTAAGTGGCTAACCGGAACGTACTCACCCCGCAAAGCGGTCGATGTTGGCGGTGGTAAGGGACTACTGGCCTACCTTCTAAATCTACAAGGTTGGGACGTCACCGTGATCGACCCCTTCGACCAAACACTGCCACCAAAATACAAGGATCTCGAGACCCACACGCGTGTCTTATTACCCAAAACAGCCAGAGTAAAGCGAATTAGTCTCCCCTTCGAGGAAGAAATGAGTAAAGACTACGACCTCCTCATCGGCCTTCACGCTCACGGCTCAAATATCAAGATCATAAACTGCGCCGCCAAGTACCACAAAGACTTCGTTCTGTTCCCTTGTTGTGTCATCGACGAGCCCGTAGAGATAAGGTCTCAAGTAAACTGGATGGACTCCCTGGAAGAACACGCCCAAAGTCTTGGATTACCGGTCAAAAAGGTAAAGCTAAACTACGTTCGCCAAAGCACCGGCCTATACACCAGACTGGTATAATTCCCCCAACGCACCCTGAAATTACGGAGGTCTGATGACAAATTACTTTTTATACGACTCACACACTGCTTTTGAACACGCCCTTACTTCCCTCAAAAGTCTGAATGAACTGATCGAGAATAGGCACCAAGCAGGATACATTAGGCACGAAAAACTACAGGAATGGGTCATTCTTGGTCGTTTCTCTTTCGACTCCTGCGGCAATTGTATGAAGTATATCGATAGTCCAATTCCGGCAGAAGTTTTTCCAAAACTTCCCCAGATCATGACCCAAGATGATTTTTGGCGGTTTGTCGAACTCTTTTCACCTACAGACAAAAAGTATTCCTTTACTTGTTCTATGAATAGCAGTATTCCACCTTCTTACCTCATCTGCCCCGAGTGCAAAACTGGCTGGACCGTCGGAAATTGCCACAATGCCGTTGTCGAACACAAAACTGAATTAGTAAGTTTGGAACGATACACACATCATAGGTGTGTCACTTTAGAAACACTGAACGACGTCATGAACACTCTTTGGAATACCGGCTACGGAGCCGTCTGGCGTGTTCAGTCAGACAAACCCATTCGTAACGACAAGTACATCGATCACACCATCGTTGACAGTGACCTCGGTAGAAAGTACCAGTGGCAAAAGAACGAAAGAGGCTGGATTACACCAGATGTAAGTTACAGAATCCAACCGGGTGACGAAGCCATGGTCAATATCTGGACCTATCGGCATCACAATTGCCACCGCCAGTATCTGGCCAGTACCGAAAAAAAATACTTCTTGGACATCTTTACTGAGGCCGGATTTAAAAATATTACCCTCGCCGAAACCCAGAATGAGTACTGCCGTTGTGATCGCTGTGCACCTTGGTATGTGGTCTGTGCCGACAATCACTATTTTCTTATTGGCTGGCGCAAGCGCGTGATCAATATTGAGATGGATAGTCCTCGAATCGACTTTGCCAAGCTGTTTGCCACCGAAGAAACTACCAAGGGATCAAACAACATTCATGCCTGGGGAAGAAAAAAATGTATCGAGTATCTGACTACTATCAAAAATATCCTTAAATAGAAATATTTGCTCCAAAGTACTTAAATCCCCACCAAACCACTCCACCATAACCCCGCTACCGCGCGGGGTTTTTTCACAACAATCCTATAAGTTTTACTTTTATATACAATCAGACTATAATCTCCCAAAATACACCTTAACAGTCAAAAGGAGTCAAAATGTGCCTTTACGTGGTTTTCGACTTCTGCGTGAACTGGTATCTAGTAACCGCAGTCTTCCTCATCATTCTCAGCCTCTTTGCCCACGAACTTTTCCTAAGAGCTCCGCAAGAATGTTTTGGCGGCTCGGTCGTGTGCCAAATAAGATCAAATTCAGATCTTACCGAGTCTGTAGTAATCACTTTCAAAAAACCGGGGCGTTACCTAATTTCTTTTTTACATCCCAAATACTCCCGAGGCCCACGCTCCTTAAGCGCCAATCAAACCAGATGGATCAACAGTCCACCTGAAGATATGGTAATCACCGACAGTTGGCTTCCCAAACCAATTACAGTCGTAATCACTTACGAAAACAAGACAGAAAGCCAAAAACTATACTAGACCCCACCAGGGGTCTTTTTATTGGATAAAGGCTCCCCTATGATGGTTTATCGCGTATTCTCATATATCACATTGTAACAAATGTTACAATTATTGCATGCCGGAAGGACTACTCTTCTCTACATCGGCAAGTGAACATTTGGTCCAACCCATTCTAAGTGCAGCCCGTAATGAGCTTACAGAAGGACTTCGTCCCGCCCAGTATCGACTAGGTAGCTTCGTCGATGGTGAGATCATGTTTTACCTAGACGAGCCGGTCAAAGGCAAGACTTGCTTTGTCCTCGGCCACACAGGAGCTCCAGCGGAGAATCTGCTACGTCTCTTGACCATCATCAATACACTCAAGATAAATGGTGCCAAGACAGTCATTCCGGTCATTCCCTACCTTGGTTATAGTCGCTCAGACAAACCCAAGCCTCTCCAGCCAATCAATGCCCGGCTCTTTGCTGGCTTCCTCAAGCAAGCCGGAGCTTCTCAAGTCATCTGTCTTAATCTGCACAGTAAGATTGGTGAAGACTTCTTCACTATCCCTTTCATACACCTTTCGGCTCTATCACTAATGGCCGAACATTACTTATCCCTCAACATCCCAAACGTTACTATTGCTACTCCAGACCAAGGTGGTCTGGCCCGTGCCAGGGAATTTGCTGGGTATTTTGGGATAAAAGACATCGTCTCCATTCATAAAAGCCGTCCTACCGACACTACAGCCGAAATACGCTCGGTTTCCGGAGATGTCCAAGGGAAGAATGTCTTGATTGTGGACGATATGATCGAGACTGGCCACACCCTTATCGCTGCCGCCAAAGCTCTCCGTGCTAGAGGGGCTCGCAAGATATATGCCGCGGTCACCCACTGTGTCTACTCGGCCAAAGGCATCGAAGTAATAACTACTAGATCACTCTTTACTAAAATCCTTATTTCAAATTCACTAACAAACCATCGCAAACTACCTAGCAATGTATCAGTTGTCGACATTGCCCCTCTTTTCGCCAAAGCGATTACATCCAGCCTTCAGATATATTAATGGCCCGTCAATATAGACGGGCCATTCTTATTTTCTAGCGTTTCTTGTTGTGGCGTGAACCTTTCACCCCACGCTTCTTACCGCCACCCTTGGGAGTGACACCCTTACCCAGACCGCGCTTGCTAGCGCTGCCGGGCTTGGCTACTTTGTGGCTCTTCACCGTCGGGATGACGGTGTCCAATTTGGCGGCGAGCTTAACGAGCTCAGCGGCCTCTTTAGGAGCCAAGACACTGAAGAGCGACGTGCGTCGGATCTTCTGCGTCTCTTCGTAATGAGCCGCGAATTCTTTGCGGTAGCGCTGGTCGAAGAGATTCTGACCATCATTCCCTGCTTCGTTTTCGCGGGCCACAAAGTTTTCGGCACTCTCGAGGGCGATTGCCCACGCGAGTCCGAGGTTGTATTTGGCACATGCCTTCGCGTATTTGCGGTAGCATGCGCCCCATTGGAGTTTGAAGGTCGAAAGACCTTCGGTAGAAACGAGTACCTCTTCCATAGCGGACTCGAATGAGTACATCACTGAAGCAGGCATCGTTATGATAACTTCGCGCTTGAAGTCATCACCGGCCATGAAAGCACGAGCAGCTTCCACGAGGTCGGCCTTGATCTTGGCTTGCGCCACTTTTTTAGATCCTCCTGGGGTTTTCAAACAACAGTAAGGGTTGAACAACTTATGGCTGGTGTAGTAAACCAACCTAATGAGTAAAGGAACTTAACAATCAGTATTTTATTAATATAATTTATTTTTGTCAAGTATATGGGGTGCAAACAAGAAATCCAACACCACAGTTGATTTCACCGTATTTCTATGGTACATTATGGGTTTAGAAACAGACACGGGTAACAAAAGGAGTCCATTTCAAAAATACTTTAACATCCGAGGAGGTGCATCATGCACCTGACAATTATTCGAAACGAACACCAAAAACCTGAAACATGTTCGATTCATGAAAGTGAATCACTTCTATTCTTTGGTGACAGGTTTGAAGTTCAGCTATTCCAGGACGACAAAACTCTGCTCCCAAGGGTTAGGTTTGTTCCCGGCTCAGAGCTTCCTCAAATCTTCCGGGTAGGCGAGCTAAGCCCGCCAAAAACAAACTCAAATTTGTACAAAGAATGGGTAACTCTGAAGCAGCCAATTACTGTCTTCTCAGTCTCAGACAGCCTCGAAACCGATGAAGTTATCAAGATTGTCATTGTAAACTGACGACTCTTGAAAAACCCAACCAATTCCAAAATAGGAGAATAATTATGTCAACACACAGAAGCTCGAGCGGATCTTTCCTCTTTCTGGTCCTCATCATCCTGATCTTCATCCCCCTGGAGCATATTGTCCAGGATTTCCACGAGCGTACCGTCACGGTGGAATACAAGCACTTCTTCTTCAGTGAAGATACCCTTGACCTTACCTTCTATGCCCCAGGAACATACATTGTCCAATTCTCGGCGACCAAAGGTCACAAAATAAATGAAAAACAGGCACCTCTGCCTCACAACCTGAAAGTGACTGTGACTGAAGATGACGATCTGCCCGTAGAAAAACATCTCACTCAGCACGCTCTCCCGAGCTACTTTGATGTGACCGTCACTGTTGACGAAGGTGACCCAGAAACAGCCCACTTCAAATAACTCCAAACCCCGGTCTACCCGGGGTTTTTTAATGTCTGGATCACCTCTTCGTCGCTTATCTGAGGAAAGTCCTCGTAATAAGCTCCCACCGCACCCAGATAATTTGGGTCTATGTTTAAGCAAATTACTTCGTCACACTCCTTTTTTAGAGTTTCCAGAAACTCCTCAGGCATTACAGGTACAGCGGCTACCAATCTGGCCGGTCTAAGCTCTCTAGCCTCTCTCAGAGCGGCGATGAAGGTCATTCCCGTCGCGATTCCGTCATCCACCACAATCACCTTCTTACCCATCACAGACGGCCTCAGCCTATTTCCTAAATAAACTAGTCGCCTTCTTCTTGCCTCCGTCCGCTCCTTCTCCTTCTCGCTCTTCAACCATGTCTGGTCGATAGCAGACACTTCTTCCTCATTGCAAATTTCATGCCCGTCCTCTGCCACTACGCAGATGGCATACTCTGGATTCCCAGGGTGACCGACCTTCCTGGTAATTACCAGGTCCAGGGGACAGCAAAGCCTCCGTGCCACTTCAGCCCCCAGCACTACCCCACCTCTGGGAATAGCCAAGACCACAAAATCACCTACTTGTAGGGGCGAGTCGTGACTCGCCCGAAGTATCTTCTCCGCCAATCTTTCACCAGCCTCTTGCCTGTCTTTGAATATCATAAATAAATCATACATCTGGACATCCTGACACGCAGCCCCTCCAAACTACCCTTGACATTATAGGCCTTATATGGTATATTATAAGACGATAGTTATCCCTCGCGAGGCTCCTGCCTCTTAA
>CAZUFH010000055.1:4869-7393 GCA_964618885.1 uncultured Pseudomonadales bacterium | reverse complement strand
TTATCGATTTACTGACGCTTTTAGCTCTACAAATCGGTTCTGAGGTCTCCATCCAAGAACTTTCCGAAAAACTAGGCATCTCCAAAATCATTATCGAAAAATATCTAAATCTTCTGGAACAAATGTTTGTTGTCGTAAATGTCCGAGGCTTCAGTAGAAATCTTCGTAAAGAAATTACCAAAACTTCTAAATACTACTTCGTCGATCTTGGTCTCCGCAATGCCCTAATTCAAAACTTCAATCGTCTTAGTCTCCGAAATGACGTTGGATCTCTCTTTGAAAACTACTGTGTCATTGAACGAATGAAAGCTATGATCAATCGCGGGAAGTCTGCCAACTACTACTTCTGGCGCACATATGACCAAAAAGAAATTGATCTTATTGAAGAAAGAGAAGGTAAACTATTCTCATACGAATTTAAATGGTCGACCAAAGAAAGAACTGGAAATATCGCTGTTGACGAATTCCATAAAACTTACCCAGAGAGCGTCCACAAACAAATCAACCCCTCCAATTTCGAAAAATTCCTATAAACTATCTACATGTCTCGGAAGCACAAAAATCAGAAACCCGTTTTAATATCTCGTCATTCCGGACTTGATCCGGAATCTATAAATATTTCTCCACTTCATTCCTTCATTCAGACTTGTTTTTATATTCTCTTTTTTGTGACCCCCCTTCTCCTCTGGCCATTCACTTCCGAAGTTTTTGAATTCAACAAGATGATGTTTGTCTACGCCATGACCATTATCATTGGCGCCGGCTGGGCCATCCGCTCCGTCCAAGAAAAAAGGTTTACTGTTTCCCGCACCCCACTCGACTTACCCATTCTGTTATTTCTTTCATCTCAAATTGCCTCCACCATCTTTAGTATCGATCGTCACACCAGTCTCTGGGGCTACTACTCTCGCTTCCATGGTGGCCTTGTCTCCACCATCTATTACGTCATTCTATTTTATGCCTTGGTCACTCACTTTTCCAGCCAAACCAAAGCGATCAAGCGCCTTATCCACACCATTCTCGCTACCGCCACTATCACTGCCCTCTACGCCGTCCTCGAAAAGATGGGTATCGATAAAAATATCTGGGTCCAAGATGTCCAAAATCGCGTCTTCTCTACCCTCGGCCAGCCAAACTGGCTCTCGGCCTATCTCATTGCCCTCCTTCCCCTCTCCTTGTTTGGTTCCATCAACTCCAAGAACATTAGCGCCCGATTCATTTACACTTTTCTCTCCTTTCTTTTTCTAATCTCCATTCTTTTTACCCGCTCTCAGTCCGGCATCGGTGCCACCGCCCTCATCCTCCTCGCTTTTGTCGTCATCGCCTGCATCCAAAAAGGCAAAGCCAAACTTCTCCCTTTTCTGGCCCTCTTTTTATTGGCCACACTATTTTTCAAAAGTGCCGCCGTTTCTCGCACTCTAAACTCTCTCAACAAAACCAATCCTTTTTACTCGGACTCTACCACTATCGTTACCGAAGAAAATAAAACCCGCCTTGGTGGAAGCGACTCCATGACCATCCGCCGGGTCGTCTGGCAAGGAGCTCTAGAGCTAGGCAAGAAGTACCCCTTCTTCGGCACCGGCGTCGAAACTTTTGGCTACTCTTATTACTGGGTGCGCCCGGCTATCCACAACCTCACTTCTGAGTCGGACTTTCTTTACAACAAAGCCCACAACGAGTATCTAAACTTCCTCGCCACCACCGGCTTCTTTGGCCTCCTCACCTATCTTTATCTTATTATTTCCATGATTCGGATCTTTACAATTCGTCATTCCGGGCTTGACCCGGAATCCAGTTCCCTTTCCAGCCCCCTTCTCCTCGGCTTCATTAGTATCCTCATCACCAACTACTTCGGCTTCTCAGTGGTGAACGTCGCCCTCTTTTTCTTCCTCTTCCCGGCCATCTACCTTTCCACTTTAGAAAACCAAAAAAATCGGACCTTGAACATCAATCTAAACAAAACTTTAAGTATCCTTCTCATCCTGGCTCTCGCCCTGTGGCTCTTACTAGGAGTGCGTCGCACCTGGAAGGCCGACATAAATTTTACCGCTGGGCGGGGCAATCTAGCCAAAAATCTCGAAGCCATCAAACTGAGTCCCAAGGAGCCACTCTACTATGCTCAGCTCGGTAGTGTCCAAGCCCTAGTTGCCACTCAAATCATCGCTCCTCAAATCAGAGAACTACCAGCCACCGCCTCGGCAGAACTCAAAGAAAAAGCCGCCGCTATTCTAGCTCAGTACATGAAAGACGCTACAGACAATACCTCCAAGGCCGTCTCTCTAAACAAATACAATTTAAATTTACTGAAGACCAAAGCCAGAACAGAGCTCACGCTGGCGGCTCTAGATCCAAAATACAATACCGTTGCCATTCAGACTCTCTTGAAAATTACCGAGCTCTCCCCCACCGACGCCACCAATTATTACAACATTGGCCTCCTGTACACCAGTCTTGCTCAGACAGCCAGTGAATCTCAAGCATTAGGGGCTTCCACCGATGCCAAGTCCGCTCTAGAGGCAGCCAA
>CAZUFH010000055.1:1364-4859 GCA_964618885.1 uncultured Pseudomonadales bacterium | reverse complement strand
GCTCCCCAAGACAAACTTTCGTCATTGCGAGAGACGAAGTGACGTGGCAACCTGCCTGCCGGCAGGCAGGTCTCACTCCACAAAAACACCCCCGATAAATCGGGGGCAGATAACGCAGATCAAAACCAGTATCGAAGATCCATCAGCTTATTGAGTGACGGCACTCGCAGCACAATCCACAAAATCGATAGCGCCAAGACAATTACTGCCATAAAGAACGAGGTCAAACCCGCCAGAATAGTCAAGATAAGTAGCTGCAGCACTTGCCCTATGGACCATACTCCTGCCAAGTTCTCTTCTTCAGTAAATCCATAGTTGGGTAACACCCAAAGTGACCAGCCAATGATCAGACTATCCTCTATCACCGAAGCGGCCATGATCACGAGGTAAACCCATAAGGGCGCCGCTGTGGTTGTGGAAAGGGTAAGCCAGATAAGTCCCAGGTTTACCAGAGCAAAAAAGACAAAGGACAACGGCCGACTGATTTTTGGACTCATGAAAACCTCCTCAAATTTCTGAACAGATTTTGAATTCCAAAGTACTCTCAAATTCTAGCACATCTCAGGCGGGCACATATTATGGGCTTGTGGTAAAATAAACCAGATGAAAATCCTAGTTACCCCAGATCCGTTCCTCCGCCTCGTGGCTAAGCCTGTGGCTAAGTACGACAAAAAGCTGGAAAAGCAAATTGCCGAGATGATCACCACCCTAAAGTCTGCCATGGACCCCGAGGGTGTCGGTTTGGCGGCTACTCAGGTCGGGATCGATCGCCGCCTCTTTATAATTTCTTTCCACGGAGTGCCCGAAATCTTCATAAATCCCCAGATCGTTCACCAAAGCAAAGCCATGCTCTCCGAAATTCATACCAAAAAGAAAGACCGCTGGCTCGAAGGCTGTCTCTCCCTCGTCGGTATTTGGGGTTTTGTAGATCGCCCCTACTCTATCAAAATGAAGTACCTGACTCCGGAAGGTGGCCAGCTGGTCCCTCGCGAGCGCGAGTTTTCAGACGCCGAATCGGCCTATGTCCAGCACGAAAATGATCATTTGGACGGCATCCTCTTTACCGATCACATCCTGCGCCAAGGCGGCCAGATCTTCAAAGATACTCCCGACGGCCTCACCCCCATTGAAAATATTTAATATTTAACATTTTACATTTCATATTTCCGTAAATGTACAATTTAAAATATAAAATGAAAAATCTTGTATATTTCGGCTCTCCCGAGTTCTCAGCTCAAATCCTAGAATCAATCATCAAGTCCAAATCAGTCAACGTCGTTGGCGTGGTCACGACGCCTGACAAGCCTACTGGGCGCAAGCAATTACTCACCCCTTCCCCGCTGGCTCTCCTGGCCGAGCATTACCACCTCCCTACCTACAAGCCAGCCAAATTAGACGAAGCGAATCTCGCCCACCTCAAACTTCTTAAGCCAGATATTTTCCTGGTCGTCTCTTACGGTAAGATCGTTCCCCAGTCCTGGCTCGATACTCCCAGCCTTGGTACCTTTAATGTTCATTTTTCTCTCCTCCCCAAGTACCGCGGAGCCCTTTGTATCTCCGAGAGCTTAAAAAATCAGGACACCGAAACCGGTGTCACTCTGATGGAAATGGACGCTCTCTTGGATCATGGAGATATCATCGCCCAGCAAAAAGTTACCATCGATATAAACGACAACGTTTCCACATTGATCACAAAACTTACTCAAGCAGCCAAGGAGATTTTAGAGCATAAATTACCCGAAATTTGTGCTCAAAATTACGCAAAAACACCTCAAGACGAGTCTCTCGCCACTTTCACTCCCAGCCACCGGACCCAGACCCATGCTACTGCCTTCATCCCCTGGAATACAATCAAAAATGCCCTGACATCTGAGAACTCAAAACTGTCATCTGAAACACACGCCCTCATCCGTTCCCTAAATCCCGAGCCAGGTGCCTGGACCATAATTCCCAAATCTCCCGTAGGGGTCGACCCCCGTGTCGACCCGAAATCAACACCCACGGAAATCAAAATCCTCAAAACTTCCCTCATAAATTCGTCATTGCGAGGAGGTAACCCGACAGTCTACCCCGGCCAGCAGGCGGGGTGGCAATCTCACTCCACCAAATTAATCATCGAAACCGTCCAAATGCCAGGCAAACAGCCAATCTCTTGGAAGCAGTTTCTGAGCGGGCACCCTCTTAGTCGTTAAGCAGTATCTTTGTTGCCAGGGTTTGTAAGCCCCTACTTGAAGTTTTTTTCAGATCTTGAGGAATACTTATCCTATGACTCAAATAGTAAGAGCACAAGGTCACCAGATCTCCATCAATTTCTCCAAATCCAACGGCAAATTCATCGGCCTCCCTCGAAATGCTAAAAGCGACGACGGTATCATCTAGAGTAATCGTGTCCGTCCGCTCGACACAAAAGTCATCATACCGATAACCCTTTTCCACAGTTTTAAAACCTTCAACGTCCAACTTCATCTGTACGGCTCCCAATTTTGGAAATACACTTAGGGACAATCTACCACCACTTTCCATCAAACAGTCCATTACCCCCAAAATATCTTGACCATTATGTATCATTCTTGCCAAACTTTCCTCATCCAGATCGGCGAAGACCGTATAGAGGTCAAACACACAAAATTCCAGCTCACCTGAAGCAGAATAACCGCACATCAGCCCTTTCTCAGGGAAGAATGTCATTAGCTCTCCCCCTTTCTGAGGACTCACCAGAAACTCTCCATACTTGGAATCTACTACCAATCCTCCTGTTGCCACCTCACCCCTCGTAGAGCCACCGGAAGCATCACTTATTTTTCTAAATCTTTTTTGAAATTCAGGGTTACTTAGCGACACTTACTTTAGCTTGGACTTCTCTCTCGCCCTGGCGTAAAGATCTCTTACAAGTGGTACAAACCTTCACTTTCACTCTCGTATCATCCACTATAAGGTGGTGTGTGTGCAGGTTAGGTCTCCTGAGGTGCTTGGTCTTACGTTTCGAAAAACTGACCAAGTTGGCATTTTGGACACCCTTGCCGCAGATAATACATCCATAAAATTCTTTTTCCATGATCTAAATTCTACCACACCCAAGCACAAACCGTTACCACATCCCACAGGGCCAGGCCTTAGAGGGTCCCAAATCTGCAAGGCCTGGCCCTGAAGTATCAATTCCCGTATAATTACTTCAATGCTATTCCTCATCTTCCTTCTAAACGTTATCTACTTGGTCCTCGCCGTCAGTATCCACGAATTTGCGCACGCCTTTGCCGCCGATCGCCTGGGTGACCCCACCCCACGAGCAGCTGGCCGGCTCACTCTCAATCCTTTTGCTCACATCGATCCCCTAGGCACTGTAGTACTCCCCCTTAGCCTCCTCCTTCTCTCCGGCGGCAGTTCCGCCTATGGCTGGGGCAAGCCCACCCCCTTTGACCCCTACAATCTCAAAAATCCTCGTCGCGACTCCGGCATCATCTCTATCGCCGGCCCCCTCAGCAATCTCCTCTTAGC
>CAZUFH010000055.1:0-1264 GCA_964618885.1 uncultured Pseudomonadales bacterium | reverse complement strand
ATTATGTCCATCATCAGTCCTCCCATCCAGTTCCTGGCCCGACTACTCTTGCCATAAAATCCCCGCCATTACAGCGGGGAGACACTTCAGTCCAAACAAAGAAAGACGGGGGCAAACACAAAGAGAAATCCTCGAATTACTAAGTAGATAAATCCGATAAGCACAGCAATTTCCCAGATCAGATGGAGAAAGATAAAGGCTGCCATACCAACCAGCACGGTATTTAAAAAGGTCGTAATTAGCCAAAGATAAAAGACGGCCGTCGAGCCCCACAAGCTAGTTTCGGAGTTTACTTTGCTTCTCGAAGACATGAAACCGGCCAAAATCCAATCAAGAACGTGGGAAAAAAGTACCAAGATCAAAGCTATCTGCGGCCAAGCCAAATGAGCCAAACAATAGCTTGATACTACCCAGTTCCCTACCCAGAAGATCACCATAAACGGAACCAAAAGCCACATTCTTTTTTCCATTCGCTTACTCCTCAGGAATCAAAGTACAAGATTAGGTAAATCTAAAAAGTATTTTACACCCCTGTCTACAAACTTCTTCGGCGTGAAAGGAAGCTAAAGACACCTACTACTATCAGCAATATGCCAAATCCCAAAAGGGCGATCTTAAATACCGCCGACAAAGCACTGCCAAGCCCAGACTTACCCGGCTCGGTAGCAGAAGCAAGAGGTGTCGGGGTGATTACACTTGACTTGGATGGCGTGGGCGTCGGGGTAATAATCGGAGTCGAAGCGATTCCCGGTCCAAAGTTAATTGGTTCTATAAACCCGGTTAGGATCACATCTTCCGAAGGCTTATTCCCATACCCACTTGTTTCGGCCGTTACAAAAATTCTGGTGTACTTGATATCTGTCAAAGTCGACAGCTTTCCGTTTACTATCTCTCCCAATCTCTTTTGCTTACCCTCTTCGTCCTCTACCCAAGCCACATAAATGTTCTTCTCGGAAGTCAAAGCAATCTTAAGGTCTCGGCAGGTCATCAGTACTTTGTAAGTGCCGTCCACAAAGACCGAAGCGGCGTAGCAGGAGCCCTTGCTATCGGTACTTCTCAGATTGACAATTCCCTCATTCGCCGAAGCTGCCTTCGGTAAAAACAATACGAGTCCAAATAGAAACATTCCTAAAACCAAACCAAAAAACACCCTGAGAACTGAGAACTGAGAACTGATATCTTTTGTCATAAACTCATTTTACTACACTCCTACCTCAAACCACAAAAAAGCCGAGGGTTGTATCCCCCGGCTCTATCTAACCTA
>CAZUFH010000054.1:0-7437 GCA_964618885.1 uncultured Pseudomonadales bacterium | reverse complement strand
TTTTATGTCGATTTGTGAGTAGTCTTACATATATGCTAGGATTTATTTATGCCAAATAAATTGACAAAAAAATCCCCAACTTGGGTCCTCGGCCTTGTAAGCCTGATAGCTGTCTTAGCTTTTGGTCAAACTCTTTACAATATCTATGTAAAACAGGCAGGAATGCAGCAGGCCAATATTGAGATGACTAGTGAGAATACTAAACTCAATGAACAAATTGAAGCGAATAACAAAACGATACTGGAGATACAAGCAGAAATTGACCGTCTGAACAACGAAGACTTACGCAAAACAAATACCGCGGTAAGAAAAGAAATAAATGACTTGAAGGTAAGCTATAGAAATACGGTGGTGGCATATGAGGCGATTTTAAATTTGGAGGACCTCGGAGCAAAAGTGTCCACTTTGCAAGGCAAGTTTTCATCTGTCTTAAACTACTTAGCAAAAGATGATTTGGTATCTGCGCAAAAAGTCCTAAATGAACTGACGGCCGATATAAATAAGGAAAAAGCGAGGCTGGCCGCTCTGGCGGTCGCTCCCATACCCGCTAATGTTCCGGAGATTAAAGAAGCCCCTGGATCGGGGTATAGAAGACAAAAGGTGACTGTAGGGGAAGCGGCTTTTTTGGTGGATATCGTTTCGGCTGATTTGAATTCAACAAGGGTAATTGTAGATACGGCCTCGGACGGAACCTGTACCAACAACTGTCCGGTACTGCCTCTTGCCACCTATGTTAGTAGGAGCGGGGCGTATGCAGGGGTAAATGGGACGTATTTTTGTCCTGAGACTTATCCGTCTTGTGTAGATAAGAAAAACACCTTTGACGTACTGGTGATGAATAAAAATAAAGTCTACTTTAACTCTGATAACAACGTTTACAGCTCGGTGCCGGTGGCGGTTTTCTCCGGGAACTCGGCCAGATTTTTGGGTGCATCATCCGGATGGGGGCGCGACACCGGAGTAGATGCAGTAATTGCGAATAGGCCCTTGCTCGTCTCTGACGGTAACATTGCTTTTGGAGGTGGAGGCGAAGAAAAAGAAGCGGCCCGGGGAAACAGAAGTTTCTTGGGGGCATCCGGCAACATGGCATATATCGGGGTGGTGCACGGGGCTTCGGTGGCTGAAACGGCAAGGGTGTTGCATACCATGGGGATTAAGAGTGCCATTAATCTCGACGATGGCGGATCGACCGCGCTGTGGAGCGGTGGATACAAGGCGGGACCAGGGAGAAATTTACCTAACGTAGTTTTGTTTGTAAAAAAATAAACGACACAAATCCACTTCGATAAGATATCATTTAGAGTGTTAATTCCGAAATATGTTTTATGAGAAGTATCCGCCCGGTCCAAAAAGTTGTTGATTCTTTTGAGGCACTGCCTGGTATTGGGCCAAAGTCGTCCCAGAGACTGGCGTACTATTTACTGAATGTACCCCAAGAGAAACTAACTAAGTTTGCTCAGGCTCTAGAGAACCTGAAGAAAGATACCCGGCTTTGTGCACTCTGCTTTAACGTGGGTGAGGAGGAGTTTTGTCCAGTGTGCCAAGATGAGACCCGGGACCGGACCCAGGTGTGCGTGGTAGAGACTTCGCTTGACCTGCTGGCTTTTGAGCGGGCGGATGGCTATAAGGGTGTTTACCACATCCTGGGAGGTGCTTTGGCACCGCTGGCGGGTATCGGACCGAATGACCTGAGGATCCCTCAGCTCATGGCTAGAGTAAAAGCGGGGGAGATCAAAGAGCTGATCTTGGCGACCAACCCCAACATGGAGGGTGAGGCCACGGCGATGTACATTACGGAGAGGATCAAAGAGATGGGTCTAATGGAGGGCATAAAAGTGACCAGGATTGGCCGTGGGTTGCCCACAGGAGCGGATATTGAGTATGCGGATGGGCAGACTCTTCTCAGGGCTTTTGAAGGTAGAAGTCTGGTGTAGTTTAATAAAGTTTGACAAAGTTTACTAAAATATGTTAAGATAACTGATGAGTACAGTAAGCTTGTCGTTGACTGATCACCAAGTGACCGAGATTGACCGACTATCGGGGGTTTTTGGATTTGAAAACCGAAGTGAGTTTGTGCGTGCTTTGCTTCGCGCGACCCTAAATGATGAGGCACTACTTCGTAAAAGTGTGACCTTTCCTTTTGATGTTCCCTCTGAAAAATCCGCAAAGAAAGTAGTTGCGGAATTTAAAAAAACAAAAAAATATTCAACGGCATTTTTGGACGACTTAAAAGAAGGACTGGAGAATAGCGAGTATTTTGGAAAATAAGGTGAAGATCCTGCCAGCTTCCGAATTGGTTTTGAAGAAGGTATCGAAATATAATCTTTCAAAAAAATTCAAGAAACAACTTTTGCTTCTGGCAAGGGATTTTTATCATCCTGGATTAAATTGTGAATTGTTGGAACCTAAAAAAATGGGATTATATAGCTTTAGACTCGACAGGAAGTTTCGTGCTATTTTTATTTTTCGAGAAAAAGAGAAGTTGATCGAAGTTCTAAATATTACCATTCACTATCGCTGATGGCCGGATAGACATCAAATATGAAATTTACAATGTAAAATAGTGGTAATGCCCGCACCACTAGGAGGGATTGGCCAGCAAGTGGCCGATAATTTATTTGAACTGGGAAAAAGTACTGTCCAAGCGGCGGCGAAAGTCGGTGGTGATGTGGTGAAGGGGTCCATAGAACAGATCACCGGGGCCCCTAGTGGAGTGGGAGCACCACCAACTGATAAGCCTAAAGATCAAGCTCAGGTGGACAGAGACAGACAAAAAGAAATTGCCAAACAAGCGGATAAGCGGAGGTATGAACAAGTAAAAGCTGAGCTAGAGCAGTACCGACAAAGAAAAGAGCAGCAAGACAGGCAAATTGCGCAAGAAAAAAATCAGGAAGAACAAAAAAAGGAACAAGAACAACAAGTCGAAAAGAGAGACAAAGAAAGTTTTGTACAACGGATGCTTAAAAAGGTTGGTGCCGGTGCCCATGGGGAGACAGCGAAGCAAAAAGAATAGATTGACTTTGTGAGATGATATTGCCATTATGAAAAAGCTTTTTCCTTATCTCCTGACTTCACTTATTTTTGCTCTGGTTCTAAATCTGACTCAGCCGAGCTACATGTATGTGAATACACATGACGAGGATGACAATATCGTTTCAGGATTCTTAATGTCGAGGTCCGGATATAAGCTGGGTAAGGATATTTTCACTCATCACTTACCTGGAGTTTATGTCATGAGTGAAAGTTTGGACAAAATATTCTCCCCTGAGACGACAGACCAGAGTGTCTTGGTACACCGAAGTTTTGTGACTTTGTGGAATTATTTTTGGGCAGTTCTTGTAGTGTTTATTTGGGGTCCACCTGCTTTGTGGCTTATTGTGACAGTGGAGCTTTTGAGGGCTCTTTTTCTCTTTGGTCTGTTTCATGCGGAGAACTTGGTGATGTACCCGCTCATCTATTTACTTTTGACTTTCTTTAACTCCCAAAAAATCCGGCCGCTCTTGACAGGGTTGGCAAACGGTATGGTAACGATTTTGCTCGCGCCATTGTGGCCGTTGGTCGGGCTATCTCTGGCTCAGTTTGGGCTGCTAAATAAAAAGAAACCTGCACGACTAGGATGGTGCGTTTTGAGTTTTCTGGTGCCGGTAATATATTTATTACCAAACGTTGAGATTAGAGAATTTCTGGTACAGTTTTTTGGCTACAATACATTGACCTATGTGCCTCTATTGATTGCCAATTTATGGAGGTATTTCCTGACAGCTTTTTTGGCGCCGGTGATGGTTTTGTTTGACCGATCCTTACTGACAAAAGTGGTGTTTATGCAACTCCTGGTACTGTTTACTTTTGTTTTGAATTTTAGAAAGATTAAGTTTTCGAAAATGTTGCTTTGGGGACTCTTGTTGGGAGTGATCGGTTTCCGGAGTACTCCACGACTGAAGAATCCAAGCTTGGACTTTCATGTCTTACCTTGGGTGATCGCTTTGGCCACGATGTGCTGGTACAAATATTTTTCTGTCAAAGAAAAGATGGGGCTGGTATGGTGGTTGCTTTTGTTGGTGCCACTGCTACTTTTTTTAAAAGCACCGGCTGAGTATTTTCCGATAGAAGGCCAGCAAGGGAAAATGGTAGTTCGACTTGATGATGACAGTCCGATAGTGGATTATCTGAAGCAAAGAAATGATGGTGGGGAGACTCTTTTTGCCTTGCCTGCTCACACTTTACTGTACCAACAAACTGGGCTAAAACCGTTTAACAAGTTTCTTTTTTTCCTTCCTTGGATGGAAAGGTCGCCAATACTTTATGACGATTTGCTGGAGTCATTCCAATCTGATTTGCCCACCTTTATCTTTATCGATTCGATAAATTTTCCGTACTTTCCACCCGAGGAAATACAAAATATTTTGAAAAACTACCGAGAAGTAAAGGTGGAAGAGTCGCAGCCACCGATATATGTACACTCAGCCTTCAAGGACTCTCCCTCTACGGCGGGTAGGCCTTGAAGGCTGTATAGCTGATTTTCTTTGATAATATGGGTGACTCCGAGAGTTTTTAGCTGGGAAGTATTTTCGAAATTCAGACCAGAGGTGTTGATTTTTTCGACGAGGTTGACCCAGCTATTCGTCGCGAAGCCAGAGAAGCCGCCAAAGCGGCGGTGATGGTGCTCCAGTGAGTAGAGGGAACGGATAGACTCAATCGCGTGGTCCGGCATGTTCCACAGTTTGATGGGGAGCTCAAGGATGACTGCCTCAGGGGGAAGATTTTTGACCTCTTGATAGACGGGATGCATGTTGATATTCACCGGATAGCCCTTGAGAGGTAGGTCGGCTTCCCAAAAAAGGAGGGATAAAACGAGGAGAAGAATAATAAACTTGGTTTTTGATTTTAATTTTTCAAAGATGGGCTTAATTTGGAAGCCGATAAGTATACAAACTGCCAGAAGGGCAAGGATAATGAAACGACTGGGGGTGCGGAAGCCGGTAAAGCCTGGGAAGAGAAAATAAAAGAGGGTGTAGGGGAGGGGGATGGGAAATCCGAGGAGTCTTATGTTTTGACCAAATATCTTGAGGACTGGGCCGAGGGACATAATTAGAGAGAAACTTAATATAATTTTCCAAGGATCAAAAATAATACGTTTCGGACCGCGCCAACTCGTCATCGCGAGGAGTACTCGACGTGGCGATCCAGAGAGTTTGGTATTTACTTTAATAGATTGCCACGCCTTTGATAAAAGGCTCGTAATGACAAGGACTATTACCGTCCAGCTGTGGAACTGGGTAAAGATTTGATCGAGTCCGAGAGAGAAGTGGGCTGCGTCGCGGATGGGGCGGATGGCTTCGGGGAAGGAGGTGTGGAGGTGGTAGTAGGGATAAAGGAGAAAGATCCAGAAGGGGATAAAAGGAAGGGAGTGAATAAATAATTGAGATAAAAAATGCAGGCGTTTCGAACTGCGCAAAAAGCTGTGCTCGACCTCCGTCCCTCGAGTACGAGTGCGGATCCGCTCCGCGCGGCTTTTTGCTGGCACTTCTGCAGCGCTATCTGCATTTTTGATTGTGGCAATTAACAAAATTAAACAGGTAAAGAAGATGAGGTAGGCGGGGAAGATGCTTTCGGCTAGTTGGAGCGTGATAGTAAGAAAAAATAAATTGAGGAAGAGAAGGCGATTTTCATTGAGAAATCTGATAAAAAAATAAAGAGAAAGACAGAGTGGCCAGAGGGAAAACACTTGTAAATGAGGAAGATAGTGCAAGTGAAAGCCTGAGAAGTTAAATAGAATAGTGGCGAGGGAGGTGACCCAGATATCCTTAAATAAGTATTCAAAGAGTAAAAATGAGGTGATGATGGTGAGGGCAAATCCAAGAATGAGAGCCAGATTAAAAATTACGATAGGGGACGAGGTGAGCAATCGAAAAGGAAGAGTGAGAACCGCTGAAGTTAGAAATAGGTCGGAGTAGGTGAGAGTATTAAGGTCCGGCGCGAAGAAGGTGCCGAAATGAAGGGGTCTGTGCTCGATCAGATTTTTTTGGACTTGGCCAATGATATAGGCGATGAGTCGCGTGTCGTTGTTATCGGGCAGAGTGTCTTTGAGGAAAATAAAGGCAGAGGGGTAGACAAAAGCGATAAGGGCAAGTGAGGCGAGGGTGAGCAGAATCCATTTCTTGACCTGCAAGGAGTATCCTTGCAGGTGGGTGGGGTGATGGAGCTTCATGGCTACGAGTATATCTCAGATAGATAATCCCATGCGAGGACCTGCAAGGATACTCCTTGCAGGTACTTGCAGGGTCCTAGTAAGTTGGTTGGGTGATAAAATATGGGGCATATGGCGCCGTTACGGCCCAAGACCTTTAATTTTTTTAGGAGAGGCATACATGACTGCACCTCAGGTAGAAGACATTGAGTTTTTGGCCCGAACGGCTTTGATTTTTGATCGAAAGTCTAAAAATAATCGATTGGCTTACTGGGCTGGACTGGTTTGTGGCCTGGAAGTTGCCACGGCGTTTGCGGTGGCGAAGGTTGAAATAGCTGAGCCGGAGTTTTGGACAGTGCTGGATGGATCCGTGTATCCGATACCCTCAACTGCCGATTTCGTCAATACATTACGAACTACGACCAAGCCTAACCTTAAGTTTGATGTAAGCCAGGTACCGGAAAGTGGCCTTCGTCTTGGCCAGCCAGGAAAGTTCTTCTACTCCCAAGGCATTCGGGATGCAAAAAAGGTGGCTATCATGCAAGTCCCTATGTTCTTCAAGTATGCGGAAGGGGACGACTGGCTGCCTCCGACCTTGAAATGGATCAATAAGACACTTGTTTGGGCAAAAGAAAAACTGGCCATTGAGAAGTCCAAAGCCCAAGACTTCATTTTTTAGTCCGCTGTAGCCCCACTTGAGTGGGGCTATTTTATGATTTATGGTATATTTGACATTAAGAAACTAGGTTTGGAAGCGTGCACCAGACTAATAAAGGCGGCTAACTACCGACGAAGTCTCGCGTAAAGGGATAAATTGAGAAATGGTTGAGGTGGAAGCTGACCCGCCGAGCGGCTGGTCCCGCAACAAATATTAAACACATCCGCCATCGGCGGATCGATTACGAAAATATTTGTTGCGATGAAATCTATTGATGAAGTTTTGAAAAGTGTGACCAATAAGAAGTTGTTGGTGGTTTTTCCGCACCCGGATGATGAATCGGTGATGGCCGGGGGAATTATTCAGAGAGCTCTAAGTCTGGGATTTGAAGTGACGGTCCTCACCCTGACTGAGGGAGGTAGGGGAGAGATCCATGTAAGTGGCAAAGGGAGGACTCTGACCGAAATTAGAAGACAAGAAATGGCAGAAGCCATGAGCCGTCTGGGAGTGGCGGACTGGATAATGTGGAAGTTTGACGATGGTAAGCTGAGGCGAACTCAAAGATGGCGGGAGAGATTGGCGGACTTTATTC
>CAZUFH010000053.1:0-7519 GCA_964618885.1 uncultured Pseudomonadales bacterium | reverse complement strand
ACTACAGGCTATCCGCTCCACCAGTTCTTCTTACAGCCACCAAAGAATATAAGACAATTTTTCCGTATGCTTGTTATAATAGTTGCCATGCCCATGGAGATCGTTGCCCAGAACCAAAATATCTACGCTTTTGTCGAAGAAAAAGCAACCACTCTGTCGGACCTACTTCTCCAAAAAATCAATAAACCAGCGCGCGATCGGGGTTACTTCTTCTTCATTGTCGGCAGTAGCTGCTCCGGCAAGTCTCTCACCCTTATCAAGCTCCACCACCTCCTAGCCAGCCCCAAATTAGCCCCAAAGCACTCCGTCTTCTGCCAGCCATTAGTCGATAGAAAGGATCTCTTGAAGGATCACATCCGATCCAGAACACGGGAAACCATCCCCGCTGTGAGTTTTAGTACCAAGCCCGAGATAGAAAAAATCTTTCATGACTACGACCTTGTTATTGTCGACGAAGTTCAGCTCACTCCATACCATCTCCAAAGTTTTTTCCTGAGAGAGCTTCATCTGTTCTTGGACCGGGGCGGCATCTTTATTTGTGCCGGTCTGGACTACAACAGCCTTGGTGGAGAGTTTGTCTTCTCAGCTTTGCTAAAGACTAGGGCTCACAAGGTCCACCACCTGCACTCACTCTGTAGTATGTGTGGCAAGCCAGCCGACAGATTCGACCAGCGGCTAATCAATGGCATCCCGGCCAGTGTCGATATGCCAGACTTTGCTGGCCCGACGGACAGTATTACTTACGAGCCTCGTTGCTCGGACTGCCTTATCATCAAAAAATAAACTATGAAAATATACTTCTCCGCCCCATTAAGCAATATTGAGTCATCCGACAAAAGTCACTACCTTCTCATTACTGAGACTCTAAAAAAACTCGGACACAACGTTCTTTTCGATCACCTTCTAAACAAAGACAAAGCCTTCTTGGAAAAACAAACTCCGAAAGAAAGTTTGGAAAATCAGCGCCTGATGACCAAGAGAAAGAACCAAGCCGATCTCGTCGTCATCGAAGCTTCCACGCCTAGCTTTGGCATTGGTCAAGAAATTGCTTATAGCTTGCAAAACAACAAGCAGGTGGTCATCCTTTATCTTGCTGGCCACAAGCCGCACATCCTTCAAGACGAAGGTCAAGATCTACTTCTCATCTATTCCTACACTGCAGAGACTCTCACTGAGACTCTGACCAAAGCCATCCAAGAAGCCCGAGAGAAAGTCGATGTCCGCTTCAACTTCTATATCTCCCCAGAGATCGGCCGCTACCTCGACTGGATCAGCCAATCCAAAAAACTCCCCCGGTCTGTCTTCCTTCGCGGCTTAGTCGAGCGCCATATGAAAGCCGACAAGGAATACAAAGACTAAACTTTCATACCCTAGACCGGAGATCTTCGGTATTTCTACAGATCCCAAATCTGTTGACATCTATCCTGTAATGTGTTAAACTCGCTTACTATGAAATCTATTCTACCTGTCATTTTGGTAGTTCTGCTCCTCACTGGGGCTATTACTTTTGCCCTCTCCAAGCGTGTTATCCCCAAGCGTGAAGAAAATCGCTTTGGTATAGCCGCGAACGAGCTCAAATCAGACTCTGACATCGTCACCCCCACTCCATCAGCCAAAGTAAGTCCCACCCCGACTGTTACCCCCAAAACCACCCCTACTCCCACCGTCACCCCGGTCTCCCAGGTAGCGGAAATTTCAGTCACCGAGGATCAAAGTAACTCGACCAAAGGCGGAGTCTCTACTACTGCCCAAAAGACCACCAAAACAGTTACCACGACTACCAAAACCGT
The DNA here is from genome assembly GCA_964618885.1 of uncultured Pseudomonadales bacterium. GTDB lineage: Bacteria > Patescibacteriota > Microgenomatia > UBA1400 > MFAQ01 > UBA10133. The sequence continues at coordinate 5,729 of CAZUFH010000053.1, read as the reverse complement.
CATTTGTACCCCAGTCTACGGCCAGGCCAATACTTGTACCGAGCACATCGTGGTCGACACAGGTGCTTCCGACGCTATCTTCTTTAACTTTGCCGGTCTTTCCTACCTCGCTGGCCTAGCTTCCTTTGTCTTCGCCAAACGAGCCTAAGACCGCTCTCGGAGCGTCATTGCGAGACCCGCCCTGGCGGGTCGTGGCAATCTCACTCCACCCTTGAAATTTACCTTTGTCTTTATTTAAGATGAAGACAAAGAGTAGAATTTAAATCTACAGTCAGATCTTTAAAAAGCTATTTGCTTAATCACTGTGTTTTTTCACCCCTCCTTTGGAGGGACCATTCAGTATCTAAAGGAGAATAAAATGGCACCATTCACAATATTTGCTGTCTTACTGGCAGCACTTGCATGTTTCGTGTTCATCGGCCTCCTGGTCGAAGCAATCATTAATCATCGCGGTTGGCTTCGTGGCGGCATTTACGCCGGGTTGGCCTTTGTGGCTGGAATAGTCTTCCTCACCATCGTCGGGTTATACGCCTACAATCACGGCTATATCACTAACCCATTCTCAAGCACCTCCGCCACCTGCACCGACCCCGCCACCGCAGTCACATGGATCTCCGATCAGGTAGTCTATGTAGACCTCCGCAATGGCGATCAGGTCATGACTGCTGTTACTATCGTGCGGCCACTTGCCGATACCTCGGCCAAGACCCTCATTGTAGTGACCGACCCAGGTATGGCCATGGATGTTACTTATCCGGTCATGATCTTCTCCAGCTACATGCTGGAAGGCACGCCTGAGCAAGTTCAGTGCTTTGTGAGCAATCTCGGGATCAAAAACTCCGTGAAGGTTTATATCAGCCGCGAGAACACTGCCCCCTTCGGCTATTCCACCCTTGACGAAGTTACCGGATGGTGGGAATCATTGACCTTACGGACATACGATATGTCCACCCCACACATCGACTCAGGCAAGGCCATTCCTCAGTTCATCCCCCGCGGATCACCCGAGGATGCACGCACTATTCAGACCGAAGTTGGTGATTTCAATCACGGCCAGATGTGGTTCGAAGACGGAAAAACTGTCGATTATGAGGTAGCCGAAGGTTATCGCCTCATCATTCCTCAGGAATATGAGGGAACAAACTTCTTTTATGATTCCCCCTCATCCACCATTCAGGACTCTGTCTTGCAGGCGTCAATAGATACTGTCGAACAGGACAAGATTTGGTCACTCACCATGCTCTATTGCGGTGATCCGGCCAATGTCCCAACCACTGTATTGGATGCCACTTACCTGGATGCCAATGGCTCACCAGCTCCCACTCACTCAGAGTGGGTAACTAGCCTCAGCGGTTGGAAGTGCGAAAAAGTAAGCGAATAGTTCGTTTTTAGCGGCCCTAAGCCGTATCACTCAATGTCCCTTCCAATGGAAGGGGCATTTTTTTGCCTTAAAGAGGTTGACTTTTAGGCACTTTTGTGCTATTATAGGACATATGAGAAATACCAAGAACACGCCTCTCATCTCGGTCATTATCCCCGTCTACAACGTTAACGGTTACCTTGCCACAGCTATAAACAGTATTCTAGATCAAACATATAAGAACCTAGAGGTTATCGCCATCGACGATGGCTCTACCGACGACTCCTACAAAACGCTGAAACAACTTGCCAAGACCGATTCCCGGTTAAAAGTTTTGAAAAACTCTAAAAATTTAAACATCTCCAGAACTCTAAACAGAGGTATCAAGCTCGCCAAAGGCCAATTTATCGCCCGTATGGATGCAGATGATATTGCTCTTCCCCATAGGCTCCAGCAACAAATAAACTTTATTCTGAAACACCCTCAAGTAGTTATTCTGGGAGGTCAGTGCAAAACTATCGACTTAACCAGCAAAATTATTGGAAAGAAGCTTTTTCCGGTCACCGATATACAAATCAGAGAAGCCCTTTACACCAGTAACCCCATCCAGCATCCCACCGCTTTGATCAATCGATCTCTCTTACCCAAAAACTTCGCTTGGTACAATCCGGCCTTCCCTCCAGCCGAAGACTACGATCTCTTCTTTCGTCTGGGACAGTTCGGCAAATACCACAATCTCCCCCGCTTTGTCCTCAAATACCGCCAATACATTGGCTCCAACACATTCAAAAACCCAGTAAAAACCTTCAACGTCACCAAACAAGTCAGATTTCTGGCTCATACCCAATATGGCTACCATCCTAGTCTGAGATCAAGTATTGTTCACCTTTTACAGGTGGCTGTCATCAGCCTCATCCCTGGATTCCTGGTTTACCCCCTGTATGTCATCGTAAGAGGTATCAGATCCCCACTTCAGTTGTTAGCCGACTACTTCGAGGAGCTCAGATACTTCCCCAGCCCTACATCAGGCTCACCCGAATTATCAGCCTGACTCCACTTTCCATTTGGACACATACGAGACTTCAAGGACTGTCCTTGAAGGCAATGACTTCATAACCCAAACACTCTCTTATACCCTATAGCTTGACTTTTTTACAGTTTTATGGTACACTTACCCATCAAATTAATTGATCGGAGGATCAAGAATGGCGTCTTTTAACATCGTTTCGAATCTAATGTCCAAGCTTTTCCCCTCACCCAGCCAGCAAAAGCCACGCGCTTTCGCCGAGCCTCAGGTAGCAACCACCCGAGTTAAAGGTGGCACGGGAACCTCCCACAACCACAACAAGAAGCGCACCAAGCTGACCCGAGCTCAGCGCAACCAGGTCAAAAAGGCACGTCGCCTTAACCACCGTTAAGGCAAATCGAAACCTCCACCCAACGGTGGAGGTTTTTAACACCCAAACCTTCAAAACCAAGCCAACACCCATATCCAGGCAAGAATGTAACCCATAACATTGACTTTTGAAGCAAATTGTGGTATCATTACGCATCTTGTAACACCCATCCCACGTAACACAGAAAGAAAGAGGTCAAGATGTCCCTTAAAATAATTTTCCACAACTGCATGTTTGTCTTATGTTTGTCCCTCATGTGCCTGGTCGGTTTTATGGTCGGCCGGTACATCGGAAACAAATATTTCGTCCCTCGTATTGAAAAATATACGTGGCAGGTCACCGGCGAGTTCACTGTGGTCAACGATGTCGAAAACAACATTTTTGCCTACATCCGCGAAGATCCGGCGATCCCAATGACAATTCCCTTCGCCAGCCTCACGGACAATTACACCACCATTACCCTCGATTCCCCTCAGGATGGCGAAACTGTTTCCATGACCCGGTACTATATCGGCTGGAAACCCACTTCCAAAGGCTTCTACTTTTCTATCATTACGAAGCCCGGGATAAGTCTCTCTGAGACAATGACTCACAACCTGAAAATGGCTACGGACGCCATGAGCATTCTTTTCGTTTCAATCATTTTCAAACTCTCAGCCTTGCTGTTAGTTTGAACCAAGGAGTCCACCATGACAGTAAAAAAGACATTGTCCACGAAAGCAGCCCCAGCAGCTGCTGATGCCTTAATTGAAAATGCTCAGGCCGAAGAAACCTCCAAAACCAAGAGCGAAAAGATCGAAAAGTATGTTGGCTACGGCGCCCTTTTCATAGCCTTTGTACTATTTGTTTTCATTTTCACCGTCTCTTGGTGGATGAAAGTCATCCTGGGATTTGGTATGCTCGTTCTCCTGGGAGTTTTCATCGTGTCCCTACAGGACGACAAAACCCAGGCGGATATTTTCGATTTTTTCTCCTGATAGTAGTTGTCCCGCGTTACCTACCGACCGGCCTCACCTGAGGTCGGTTTTTATTTGGCAAAAGGCTAAACTATCTCAGATGAAAAAGCTCTTATCCATCAAGTTCAGTGGCAGTCTCATCACCGGGTTTAGCAAAGCTTTTTTAGTCTCAATATTCATCGTCATGATCATACCAGATGATAAGATTACAGAAATATGTCCAAAAACTTAACCTGGAAAAAAACCAAAGAGGAACCCTACAAGGCAGGCTGGCGAAAAATGTTGAGAAAAACTTTTATTTTGCTCAACGGCCAGGAATCAGATTACGACATCAAGGATGAAGGCATCATTGTTTGTGGGTTGGTCCTCACTCCGGAAAAGAAAGTAGTTTTGATGAAAGTCTTCAGACCGGGACCGGAAAAAGTCTTACTGGAAATTCCGGGAGGTTTTGTTAGTTCTGGTGAAGATCTCCTTGGTGCCGCTATCCGGGAAGTTCGCGAAGAAACCGGTTATACCGGCAAGCTTGAGATCGTTGGCAAGACATTTGACGATGCGTATTCGAACTGTACTAGATACTGTTTTGTCGCCAGTGATTCACCAAGACACAAGAGCCAAAGTGGGAAGAAGACGAAGAATGCGAAATTGTCGAAATGAGTTTAGAAGACTTCAGAAATCACCTCAGAAGCGGCGAGCTTACCGATGTTGAAATTGGCTACTTGGCCTTGGATCACCTCGGGCTACTCTAAACTCAGCTCAAACTTACTTTTCTCCGTTTTTCCAATTTTGTCATCCTCCACCCACTCTTTTTCGTACTCCACAAAGCCTTTATTGATCACGTACTTGTACATCTCAGGGTGTCTCTGTTCTATAGTCTGCAAGGTTATCTTCTTATCTCCCTCTTGCTTGCACTTCCCCGACAGTTCCTCAAACATATTCGAGAATATTCCCATTTTGCGATACTCCAAGATCACTCCCGCATTCCAGACATGCATTACTTCGTCAGCCGTTTTGTAAGCGACGATAAAGCCCACCACCTTTCCGTCTGCCTTAGCGACCACCAGCACTCCATCTTTTTCTATCTTTGATCTCCAGTCTTCTTTGTTGTGGTACTTTTCTTCCTCTGCAGGAGTGGGTTCAAAGACTATTTTGGACACCAGCAGCGCCTCGTCCAGGTTCTCCACCCCACCAATTTCTACTTCAATTGTTACCTTTTTTTCCATAGATCAAATATACACAAATCATTCCCTGAATAATAGGTCAGGGTTAAACCAAGAGATTACACCCTACTAATAACTCTATTGGACTTTTTTACTCTGGCCTCCCGACCAATTCTAAGCTCTTCTTGTACTTTATCTAGAAACTTCGAATCTGGGAAATAGTGTCGCAAGAATTCCACTTCCCATAACCTGGCTCTTGTTTCCAATTCCAGAGATAAATAGTTCTCCCACCTTACGTCAGGACTTAAATACTTTTCCCGCCTGAAAAAAGACATTGCATTATTCAGACCGGCAACCCTTCTATTTGTAGGACGGTTGAACCTTCCTTGTGCATATATCAAATGAGCAAATTCATGCACAGCAAATTCCATCATCAGAATATCCAGATCTGCGATATTTTTATCAATTTCCATTGTTACTTCCTTTTTCGCTTCCTCCTCGCTTAGACCCATTTCAATTTTCTCAGAAATTTCGAGTAGTGTATTCAATTCATTAGCTTGCTCGTCAATTTCCACATCAATTCTACTCAAGTTTATCTTCATTTTTACAAGAACAAGCTGACTATCACGCCCATCATCAGCCATCCATTCAGTTACAAAAAAATCACTGACTTCAGTATCACGAAAGTCAGTCACTTCAATGGGAACTTCAAGTGGAATTGGAGATAATCTCTGCATTTCTTGAAGCATGAAGAGAGTGTTCCCATAGAGCCTGGACAACTGGTCAATTTTCACCTCGCTGTACTTTGGAAAATATTCTCTCATTTTTTCTCGATTCTTTTCGAAGTGATCATTTAGAT
>CAZUFH010000052.1:0-7540 GCA_964618885.1 uncultured Pseudomonadales bacterium | reverse complement strand
TTTTTGGTTAGCTGAGAGATATCATATTGCAAGGTTTTTACATTTACGGACAGAAAGAGACGACGAATAGTATCAAAGGTACATAGTGGATGATCCGAAATAATACCGAGAATTTCTTGACGTCTGGGAAGTAGCAGATCCTCTCTCTTTTCCTCACAACTCGAAAGTGAAGTAATTATTTCCTCGATTTCCGAAGTAAGAGCTTCAAGGAAGAATTTTATAAAGCTGGTGATGTTTGTACTGCTTTCCAGGGTAAGGTAATACTCTCCCCTTCGAGACTCTATATAGTGTTCAAAGGGGATCAGACCTCTAAGTCCATACCCACGTTTTGTGAGTAAGAGCGACGAAATTAGTCTACCTACCCTACCATTACCATCAGCGAATGGGTGGATCTTTTCGAAAATAAACTGGGCGACGGCAGACACTATGGCTGGATGATCTGACAACCCGGAAATATATTCCTCATAGTCCTCCATGAGTTTTGGGATTTCGAAGTGCATCGGGGCAAGGTAGACGGCGTTACCGGTCTGGTCATAGATGGCCCAAGGCTCAGACCGATAGCTCCCGGCATTTCCTGATAAATTTCTCATTACTATCTGGTGGAGTTTTTTTATCTCAGTTATAGAAAAATCATGTTTTGTTTCCGAATGGACAAAGTTGTATGCAGTTAGCAGATTCTGACTAGCCTTCTTGGGAGATGACTCTTCATCCGAGAAGCCCTCTATACGAGCAGAGTAGACTGCACTTCTAAGGAGAGATTTTTTGCGAATGGCGAGCTCGACGTGAGGAAGACTCTTGGTGTTTTCCAAAGCAATTTTCTGAGCTTCTAGCTTTACCAGGAGCTGGTTGATTTCGGGAGTTATTTCCCACTGGTACTTCATTAGTAATTACTAGTATATATTAGTATATATAAGAAGATGTTAGTAGATGGTAGAATATCGTGAGTAAAGCAAGTGATCTATTGTTTATAGTTATGGTATCATATAAACATGAAGGGTTACAGGTTGGAATATCAGAAGGAATATCAAAAAAAATATCGCCAAAAAAATCTACTGAAGATTCTTTTTAGAGAACGGGAGCACTATAACGAGATTAGAAATGCTTGTATTTCTCATTATTCAAACAAAAGTATGATTTGCTTAAAATGCAAGTGTAACGATATTCGTGTTCTAGCTATTAACCATATTGATAATAGTGGTGCACAACTCAGAAAAACACTTAAAGCCTCTAGTATATATGCGTGGCTTGTAAAAAATAACTTTCCAGAGGGATTCCAGGTTTTGTGTCATAACTGCAATTGGCTAAAAGAAAGGGTCAAAAATCTGAATTCGGGAGATTTCCTTCTCGAAGAGGATTTGAACGAACTTTAATGTATTAGAATCATCATTGACCAAAATGACAATTATTAGTCATTTAACTTGGCTTTGGTCTGTCGGACGACCTCGTCTCGATACACCTCAATTTCTTCAGGAGTGAACTTTTTGACATTTCCAGTCAAAACATGATAGTTTAGCAGGCGATACTGGCTCGAAACAATATCCAGAAAGGAGTCATAGAGTTCTTGTGGAATCCGATTGGATGGAATCAAAATTGTCACTTGCATCCAGTAGCTACCACTAAAATGTATGACATCTAATCTAGAATCAAATTTCTTGGCGACTTTTTCCAGTTCTTTTTTAATTACTTCAGATTGTTCCCGAGTAAGTAATACGTCATTGGGTGTAGTAAACACGGCATAGTAACGGTATCTGTTGCCTACCTGGCCTGCCTTGGTAGTTACGGACATATCAAAATCATCATCGGACACAATATCAATATTTTTCAAGTCGTTTTTGTTTATCTCATCAATATACCGAGATTCGAGGTTGCAAAGGATATTGAATCTCTCTTCGGGACTCACTTTTTTGTCATCGAAGTCTCGATCGAAATCTCTATCTGCTAGGCGCGATGGAAGATCTGTCCAAAAAACTTCTTCGTCATATTCCTCAATAAATTGGTCTACACACTCTTCATCAAATCCTCTATTACAGTATATATTTTCTTCCTCATCTGGATCGGGGTCAATATACTTTTCCATACCAAATTCTTTTGCTTGAGAATTAATGAAGCTGAGAAGATCTGCGTATTTTTTGAGTATTTTTGGCCCTCCCCTGTCGCCCCTAAAGCCATTGACCATAGTTTCTCCCAAATGAACCAAGATCATTAGATACTTAAACTGTTTGTCGGTCAGTGAAATTGATTTATTTGTTTTCATTCCCCGATTTTATACCAGATTAAGGGATTAGAGCCCATTTTAGCTTATTTTCTCGGACTATGAGAAATTTTAAATATTGGTTTGTTTGACACCCATTTTGACAGCATCGCGACGATTTTCTTATCTATCTCCTCCTCTGGCATTACTTCTGTGATACAGATCAATTGGACTTGATGGAGGTTACACAAAGCAATCATGTGCTTGTCATTCTTGGAAATTAGAATCCTTTGTTGCTTCTTCGCGAACAAGACAACATCCTCGTCTTTTAGGCCAGAGCCCTTAACGTCGTGAACAATATGTCGAAGGTCGTGAAGTTTGTTTAGAATTGGAAATTTGTCCCTCTTGGGAAGCATTTCGTCTAGGAGAAGTTTGAATCTATCTTGATGTGGAGACACGGTATCCTCCGTCAATTAGTTTTTTAAAAGCGAGGATTTTTTCAATCGTTAGTGAGGGGTATTCGTAGTTTATGATCTTGTCTGTATAGCCGACCTTAATAAGCCTAGCCAGAAGAGTGACCGGAATCCTTGTGCCTGTAATCACAGGAGTACCCCCCAATATTTCGGGGTCCTTAACGATAAGGTCTGGGGTTGCAGTTTTTTTTGTTCGCATAGTAATATATTACACCAAATCTGTAAATCACCTTTACTTTGTCATTCCGGACCCGATCCGGAATCCATCTGGAAATTCTTTTTTACACGACTGCCAGAGACCGGCTTGGGTCTCTCTTGCCTGTCTCTCACTAGCCAGAAAAACGTCTTTAAACTTCACATCCGGGGGAAAGGTGGAGATTTTGGCATAGCCTTCTTTTACGAGAGTCTCATTTATCATTTTGTCCCCCAAGTAGACATATCTTAGTAGCCTGCCATATTTATCCGTCTCGGAGACGTCTTTTTCCAATATGACTTCTTTTCCGGATATTAGTGACTCAATCTTTTTCTTGGCCTCTATAGCGAAGCAATCGGTTGTTTTATTTTTGTTCTTCATCTCGGGAGTATCTATGCCGATGAGACGGACCTTGATACCCCCTTCTATCTCAAAAGTGTCTCCGTCTATCACCCGCGAGACTTTTTCGGTCGACTTAATTAATTCTCTTTTTTCTACCGAGACAGGTAGTGGTTGGCTCGTACCTGAAGATGTGAGGAAGGAGGATAAAAGATAGAGATATGTCCCAATGAAAAAAGCAAAGAGAAATGTTTTGAGAAAATTTGCAGGTTTAACTCTCACAGATTAATTATGCCACATTGTCATCGTCGCGAAGGCGGGGATCCATCAAATAATCTCTACCTACATCCCCCATGAGTAGAGCTCTAGTGGCCATTTTTCCTCCGGAGAGACAGACATAGATTCGACCCGAAGTTCCAGCTTAAGGTTTTTCTTGACATAGTCTTTGACATCTTCCGGAAGGATACTCTGCCAGTCTTCGGCAACTACGAATCCTTTGGGGTATTTCTTCATTTCTGCCATGAAATACCTAAGATCTGGGTACACCACAAGACCTGACTGGGTTTCAATATACGGAGGTAGATTTCCAATCTTAAAGAGAGCCGTTGGTTTGTAGTGCGCGTACCAAACATAGGCGTCTTGCAGATTTGAAAACACCGCAGTATTGTCAAAATCCGGAAATTTTTCGTAAGTAAGTTTGAAAAAGGTTTTATAGTCGGCGTTTTGGACATCGGCGAAAAAGTCGGCGTTTGGGGTGTAATAGACGGAAGGCTTGCGGACAATCTTGTAACCCCCAGCAAAGATTAGAGCCATGACTGTGAGACAAACTAAGGCCGGTTTCTTATACAATAACTCCCCTACTTTTCCCCAGAAAATGCCAAAGAGAACGGTGAGTATGCCAAAAACGGGCATCAAGTAACGGAGATTGCGACTATAAAAGATAAAGTTCCAGGAAAACAGGAGTGCCAGAATACCAAGGGCAATCCCCCAAAAAATTTTTTTGTCCTTAATCAAGAAGAGGCCAAAAGTAGCAGGTAAAGAGATAAAGGCAAACTGACGCCAAAACAACTCACGGAGATAGGTGGTCCAGTTGTACTGCGGATCGAAGAATCTCAAGATAACGTCTATGTGCAAAAATCGTCCTAAAATGACAATTGAAACCAAACCTAGGACTCCAAAGAATACTCCCAACTCCTTCCATTTAACCCTGAATAATAACTGGAGAAGCAACGGGAAAAAAGTTATAACTCCAATGTAGTTATATAGAGTCGCCACTGTCGCAACCAAAAGGGTCGTGAGGAGGTGCTTCTCCGAAAAGTAGATAGCCATCAAGAAAAGTGTTTCAAGGGCGGCATAGGGCTTGGCTTGAGTGGCATGGGCTAGATTTAACTGGAGAAAAGTGTACAGAAAAGCAGCGAGGTATCCACCCCACTTATTCGAATATTTCCTGGCTACCAAATAGGCAAATATAATTCCAATGCTCCCCCAAAAGACACTAGGCAAACGAGCGCTCCACTCGGAAACACCAAATATCATGAAGGAAAGAGCCGCGGTTACGACCTGTAGCCGCTGGTAATGAAAAACTGTCAAAGATTCCCATAGACTAGCCCTACCAAGCACAATTTCTCGAGAGAAGGCGCTTACAAGTGCTTCATCGCTCCAAAATGAATGATTGGTGCTAATTCCTTTTAGCCTGAATATTAGTCCAACAAACACCAAGACAGAAACAACTAGTAACTCCCAAAAATACTTTTTAGTCCACTTCACAATCATCATGTTTATCGTGTTTATTCCCAATTATTTCTTTATTGCCAAGAAACCGTATTCTTTTAGAAACCATTTGCTTCCAAAAATATACTTATTGATCCAAATCAGAGCTTTGTTTATTACCGACGTATCTTCGATTTCGATCCCGGTCTTGCCATAATCGGTTGAGTTTTGGCCTGTGTGAAAAGTATATCTTTTAATTATTTTGAATTTTCCTCTGACAAGATCTTCAAGTGACTCTGGCGTATATGTATATGGATGTCCAACGTTATTCATAAAGTGATGTTTTTCACTGAAGTTCTTGATCCAGGTAATAAACGGAGCATATGTATAGCAAATTAGTAAAAATTGACCACCTGATTTTAGAACACGATGAGTTTCTTCGATAACTTTTATTGGATCATTGGTGTGGTCAATTGCATTTCTGCAAAGCGCAAAGCTAAATGAGGAATCGTTAAAGGGCATGGATTCTCCCTTGCCTTGTACAATTGTCACACCAGGGACTTTAATTTTGAGCTTTTTCGCCAATGGTTCAATCCCCGTAATTTTTCCGGCACCGAACAGCCTGGCGGGTACCGTTGGGCCACAGCCAATATCTAGGATGGAATCGCTACTTTTTATTCCCGCTGTTTTTCTAATTTTCTTAAAAATTGTTGTAAACTTTTCAACCAGTTCTTTCCATTCTAAGTCGACAATTTCTTTTGATCTCAGCCACTCCTCTTTCTCAAACTTTTGAGCACTTTTCCACCTGTTTGACGAAACTGATTCAGTCTTCATAGTTAAAAATCTTATCGACTAATTGGTATTACGGTGCTCCACACTCTGTTCCTAACTGCATCCCAGAAATAAGGACTCCTGGCGGCTGGAAGGAGGTTGAGATACTTGGCAAATTTTATTTCGATTGGTGAGAAATTTGGATGACGGAGGCACGTCTCCTTTGCAAGAGACGAGATACCTTCTTTTTTTGAAGTATCGACCCAGCCATTCTTATAGCAGACATCTCCAAGCTCAGTCCCTTTTATAGGATAGTAGATAGATGCCATTATCATATCCGGACGGCATCGCCAGTTGAGCCAAAATGTCCTCAGAATCATTTTCCAATTTTCAAAAGGGAGACCAACCATAGTGAATGACCAAGTTCTCATCCCCAGTTTTCTGACTTTGGTGAAAGTATTTATAATTAGCTCATCTGTCATATACCGTTTCATTATTTTTCGTCGATAGTTTTCGTCACCACTTTCGACTCCGAACAGAAGCATGTAACACCCCGCTTTTTTGAGCGCGCGCAAAATATCATCGGAACAAGTCTCGACTCTCGCCGCACAATAGAACGGTAAATTAATTTCTTTTTTATATAAACGACAGAACTCTTTTAGCCATTCATGGTCGATAGTCAGATTGTCGTCATGGAAACCTACTAATTCAAATTCGTATTTAGACTTTAATTCTTTTAATTCGTTGATAACATTTTGTGGACTTCTGTATCTAAGATATTTGTTTTTGTTAGGGTATATGGCCCTTAGGGCCGTATTGCTGCAGTAGGTACACTGATATGGACATCCCCTAGCGGCCATGACTTTGACGTCTCGGCTTCCTACTTTCTCGAGGTTTAGATGGGCCTGATAATCTAGCATTTCTCTGTCTGGAAAAGGTAAGGTATCTAATTCTTCTATAAGCGGGCCAACTTCATTCTTGAAAACTTTTTTACCGACTTTGAACCACAAGTTATTTATTTTTCGATTCTTTTTGCCTATTGCCATGCTGGATAAAAGTTCGGTCAGAGGCCTCTCACCTTCTCCTAAGCAGATGATGTCAATATCGTTAGTTTTAATCACTTCGTCGGGGGCAGTCGTAGGATAATACCCTCCAACGATAGTTGGTAGCTTCGGCCAGCGCTTCTTAATGAAGTGGCAAATGTTTTTTGTAATTGTAAAAGACATTTCATAACAGCTGAAGGCAATTAAGTCGGGCTTAAAGGCAACTATCTCTTCCTTAATTTTTTTTTGAATGTCTTTGGATGGTTTAACTGAGCTTTTAGAATCAAAGTCGAGTAGCTTTGCCTCGTGACCGTTCCGTTTGATATACGCAGATAGCAATCCGATTTGCAATGGATAAGCAGGGTGAATTTCCGGATAAATAAATAGCACTCTCATGAATAGATAGTTTATTACAGTTTACTCGAGATGTGTAGCATTAGTTTATTTGGCAATAAGTGCTAAACTTTCTGAATGAAACAATCTGTTGTTCTAGAGTCAATAATCATTTACGTTGTGAGAGTTCTTAGAAGGCTCTTCCACTACACCCCAATACACAGGCTGAAAATTACCCAAATAATCTATAGAGAATGGGTTGCGTATATGACCCGCGGTAAGAAGAAAATCAGTTTAGAATTTCGTGGTCATTCTTTTTTGTGCCCCACAAAAGATATTACCATCTTACCCGGAATGCTTACAGGGGCATATGAAAAAATCGAGTTGGATATTTTTCAAAGACTAATCCACAAAAACGATGTCATAGCTGACGTTGGAGCAAATATTGGAATTTTTAGCATATTTGCATACCTTAACGGTGCATCAA
>CAZUFH010000051.1:7223-7560 GCA_964618885.1 uncultured Pseudomonadales bacterium | reverse complement strand
AGGAGAAAATTGGAGGAAGAATTGGAAATGGGGAAAGATACCGCCATTAAAATAAAGTATAAAACAAATGAATTTGTTTCTTAAAAAATTTAAAAGCAAAAAACCGATTATTGGAATGCTCCATCTTGATTATTTAGTGGGACCCAAGTTTAAAGGTTTTGAATATGTGGTTGGGAGGGCAAAAAACGATCTGAAAAAAATGCAAGAAGGGGGAATCGAAGGGATAATTATCGAAAACTGGAAAGAAGATTCGACAGGAGAATTCGTGAGTAAAGAAACCGCTGACACCCTTGAGAGAGTTTGTGTGGAAATTGCTCCTCATATAAAAGTTCCATTT
>CAZUFH010000051.1:0-7213 GCA_964618885.1 uncultured Pseudomonadales bacterium | reverse complement strand
TGGTCTAAATGTTTTGAATAATGATTACAAAGTGGCTTTAAACATTGCGAAGCGGGCGAAGGCTGACTTTGTGGAACTGGATGTTTTGGTTGATGAGGTGGTATCTGATTTTACTTATAGTGAACAGGGAATGAACAAGCCTTTTGAAATAAAAATAGACCCAACTGATGTTTTTGACTATGCAAAAAGAATCGGAGCTGAAAACGTATCGATTATCTGTTTTGTTCAGCCAAAACACTACAAGATGCTGGATAAAGATAAAACCATAGAAGAATCGGTGAAACAAGCCGAGGGAGTTGGTGCCTCGGGAGCTTTGATAACTAAAGCTACGGGAATGGCTCCGACACTAGAAATTATTAAAAAAGCTAAATCGGCTTCAAAAAAAATTCCAGTTGGAATTGGAAGTGGATTTTCTCTACAAAATGCTGAAGAATTTTTACCGTATGTGGATTTCGTGGTGGTAGGATCATCTTTAAAAATAGAAGGCGATGCTGATAACGAAGTAGACGAGGAAAAAGTTAAAAAATTGATGGATCTGATTAAAACAATAAGAAGTTGTTGACAGCGCTCATGGATAAGAATATTATGTAGGAAATGTTACCTGAAAAAGAAAGGTCAAAAGAATTTGGTACAAAAGTTTCTCCTCATATTATCAATGAATATGGAAAACTAAAAAAGGTTTTAGTGGTTCCTACCCCATCTGAAATTACTGCGAATAAGGATATACCTAACATAAACCCTATCTTTGAAAAAACGAGGCAGAACTCTAACTCTGAGGAAAAATATATTGTGTACCCAGGTGCATCAGAATGTCATGCTAAGCTTCTAACAGTTTTGGAAGATCATGGTGTATCACTAATATATTCAAACGTAAAACCAACACAAGAATACCACACACCTCTCTTTACCAGAGATGTGGGAGTTATTATCGAAGATGTTTATATTCCTTCGAGTATGAATTTCGGCTACCGCCAGATTGAAGTTCCTTCTGCATTAGCGATAATAAATCCTGACAATGTTTTTTTGACAGACATTCCATATAAAATTGAGGGCGGTGATGTGGTTTACCTAGAAAAAGATTTGTTGTTAATAGGAATCGGGCCAAGAACTGATGCTAATGGACTAAATCTTCTGAAATTTCTTTTTCCCGAAAAAGAGATTGTTTCTTTTTCAACAGTACGTAAGGATAAGGCTTTTCATATTGATACCAATTTGGGAATCCTTGGAGAAAAACTCTTGGTCTATTTGCCTGAATTGGTTCCAGCGGAGATAGTCTCTTTTTTGACTGAAAGAGAGTATACGTTTGTAGAAGCTAGTCCTGAGGAGTACGAAACATGTTGTACTAATGTGCTCGCATTAAGTGACCGAAAAGTAATCGCTCCGGCTGAAAATATTGAAACCAATAATAGAATTAGACAGTCGGGCGTGGAAGTAATTGAGGTAGAACTAAAAGATATTTTGTCTTTTGGTGGAGGACCTCATTGTTTGACTTTGCCGCTATTAAGAGAGTAGAGTTTGACAGCGTGATAGAAAAATACATAAAACAAAAAGAAAAGTTACTCGAATTCTCGACCGTTATAGAGGCCCATGAATCGATGGTTGAGGAAGCTGTATGGGTTGCAAAATTGATAACAGGATCTAAGACAATGTTGCCCAAGTCAACTGAGGAAGTTTTGCAAATGTTTGCTGAAGGGAGATCGGTTTTGATCATTGATGATAGGGGCCAGCCAATTGCCCATGGTGCGATAACTTTTGTATTAAACGAGGTAAAAGTATTAGAGTTAGGCGCAATAATTGTGGATCCAGAGAAAAGAGGCGTGGGGTTTGGAATGCTGGCCGCAGAGGCGGTTGTTGGCTTGGCGTCAGTAAAATATCCGGGGTGGAAAAAAATGGCTTTGTGCAATAACGCTAGCTTACCGATATTTTTGAATCTAGGAGCTCAGATTGTGACATTTGAAAACTTGAATGAAATTCCAAAAGAAACATGGGAGGCTTGTTTTGACTGCCCCAGTTATAAACTTGCAATAAACCAAGGAAAAATCTGTTGCGATACCCCAGTTATTATTCCGTGAGAAATATTTGTAAATGGAGAAGGATGATGAATGCGCTTGACATGGGTGCTATAGTTAGTCCAGTATGAAAAATATTTTTGTGCGTCGTATTATTAATAATATTCTAACCTTTTAATCTCGCTTAGGCGGGATTTTTTTTATGAATAAAAACTTTATTGAAGCAAAAGAAAGATTTGGAGAAGGTGGTTTGGGTGTATTTGAAGAAGTTTCAAGGCTGGACGCAACATTAGCTTGGGGACCAACCGGGGTAGAAGCAGTGCTCGCAACTTTGATTCCTGAAGATAAAAGCTTGTTTTTCGGTAAAATGGATGTTTTGAAAGCACGGAAACAATATGATAGTTTCGAAAATGTTTTATTAAAAAGGGGCTCAGGAGTGATAAGAGTTCGAGATTTAGCAGCTTTAGCTCTAATGAATGTTGGTGGAGAAATGCCAGCAAAGAATCTAATTGACTTGAGACAGAAAATTTTAAATAAAGCAGAAAGATTAATTTCTGAATATGGCCGAGGGATGGGAGAAGTTACGGATTGCATTTATGAGATATTGGTTGATGACGCCAATTATTACGAGAGTGAAGAAGCTTCGATACGTCTTAATGCTGAATTAGCTAAAATTGCAACAAACGAACTGCCATTGGCAAACTTACTTTTTGGGAGAGATCAAAGCAATATGGTTGGCGATACGTTGTACTGGTCAAACATGAGAAAAGAAATCAGAGATCCTGAGGTGAGTCTTTGGAAGATGGCGTTAAGAGATTTTATGGGTGGAATGAATTCTGTAGAAGTGAAAGGAGATGGGAGACTTGAAGGTGGAGATTTAATAGTTCATAAAGGAGATTGCTTGGTTGGGGTAGGGGGAAGGTCAAATCAAAAAGGGGTTGAACAAATTGCCCCGAGCATTCTCAATTCTGGACTAAGACTTTTTGAGGTTTATCATCCCGGTAGAGACGGAGGTTTACTTGAGCATCAAACAACTATGCACCTGGATACGTTTTATATGCCAGGTCCAAAAAATACGGCGGTTGTATTAATCGAGGAGGCTGAGGAGAGGCAATTATTTCAGCTGATGTCTCGCGCTGGGCAGGTGAAAGAGTTTCCCACTGGTAACTTTGCTGATTATATCTATTACTCAGGAGAAGATATTATTCCCTTGTCAAGAGAACAACAACTTGGATATCAGGCAAATTTTGTAGTCTTAGATGAAAAGAGTGTCCTTTTGACAACTAGTGGAGATGGATACTTGAAAAAGGAATTTGAAAAGAGGGGAATTGAAGTGGTAGATGGAAACTTGAGTGCCATCACTCAAGGATATGGTGGGGCACATTGTTCGATAACGCCAATTCTTAGATCTTAGACGGCTACATCTTTGTGGGTGATTCGATACCGAGAAGATCTAAACCGATTTGAATTGTTTGGGCAGTCATGGCAGTAAGCGCCAATCGACTTTTTTGGATTTCAATATTGTTTTCTTTTAGAACTGGCAAATCGCTGTAGAAAATGTTAAACGCCTTGGCCAGTCTGTAGACATGAGAAGAGATTTTAGATGGATTGTAAGACTCTTTAGCTTCTTTAATCGCTTTTGGAAAAGAAGCTATTAGACGGACAAGATGTTTTTCAGACTCAGCGATGGGACTGACAGAGATGTCTTTTAATGAGTCAAGATTAACTTTTTCAAGTAATGAGTGGGCTCTAACGTATGAATATTGGACATAAGGCGCACTGTTTCCGTCCATGGCAAGCATAGAATCCCAATCAAAAACGATACTTCTTTTGGGATCTGCCATAAGATCGTTCCATTTTAGGGCACCGATGGCTATTTGTCTGATTAGTTTTTCCTTGTCACCAATGCTCTCAAGATGGGCACTTTTTTCTACAATACTTCCCGTTCTTCTGATTGCTTCGTTGATGACGTCTTGAAGGAGGATGGTTCGACCCTTGCGAGTTGACATTTTGCCTTCCTCCATACGGATCATACCGAAATAAATATGCTTGCTATTAGCCGCTACAGGTAGGCCCATTCTTTTTAGGATTTCAAAAAATTGTTGAAAATAGAGTTTTTGATCTTCACCAACAACATAAATCATACCGTCAGCATTTTCGGTTTCGGCTCTGTGGATACCGGTGGCGATTTCTCTAGTGAGATATAAGGTGGCTCCGTCGGATTTTTGAATGATTGCTGTACCAAGTTTTTTGTCTTCCATGTCAACCACGAGGGCTCCCTCACTGTTTGAACTAATACCACTTTCTTGAACTTTTTGGATAGCATCTTTAAGTTGTGATTCGTAGTAGCTTTCACCTCTTGCCAAATCAAAACTCACTCCTAAGATGTCATACATTTCTTGAAACTCTAGCATGGACCACTCAACTATTTGCTGCCAAATAACTCTAGCTTGCGCATTTCCTTCTTCTAATTTTTTGAACCAAGCCCGTCCATCGTTCTTTATTTGTTCAGCTTTAGCTTCAGCCTCTTCTTTGCTTAATTCCGCATAGATTTCACTTTTAGCATCACCTGCGTCGTTAATACGGACATATAATTTTTGAAGTTCCTCAATAGGATTTGCTTTTATTACTTCGGCGTCGCCCCATAGTTCGATAGCCCTTAGTAGGTGTCCAAATTGAGTTCCCCAATCTCCGATGTGATTATCTTTAATGACCTCGTAATCTAGATGTTTGAAAATTTTGGCTAACGAATCGCCTATAATGGTAGATCGTAGATGACCGATACTCATTCTTTTGGCTATGTTGGGAGAAGACATATCAACAATAATTTTTTGGCCATGACCGATATTTTCTTTACCATAATCTGATTGCAACTCGAGTATGTTTGTCAAAACTAGCGCGCTGAATTTTTCGTAATTGACTATGGCATTGATATATGGTCCGACCGCTGTGTAGCTTTCAATAAGCCCATCCGATTGGGTTTGGAGTTTTTGAGTAATTTCTTGGGCAATATCAGCAGCATTTTTACCTAGAATCTTCGAAAGCTGGCCACAATGAATACCGTAATCTCCTGCCATACCTTCCGGAGTCTCATTAATTGCAAGTTTTTGGATCATCTCAGAGCTGATACCGGCTTGAGCTAAGCAGGTTTGAAGCTCTGCTTCTATTTGAGTAAGGGGATAACGGGGCGAGGCTATTTTTTCAAGGGATTCAACTGAGTCTTGGGCAGAGATTGATTCGACAAGTGTTGTCATATTTGACTATATTTATAGTTTTATAGTAATAAATATTATGTTTATTCTGGGGATATCATATCACAGGGGATAAACGACTTGACAAGAATGATTTTCTGTGTTAATATGCTAATACGTTAATACAATGACCTAAGATGATAGACCAAAGAGATAGCTGGAAAAATCAAGACACAAACCGCTTGTTCGGGGCGATTCTTGGCCTTAAATCGCAAAATGAGGCGGAGGCTTTTTTTCGTGACTTAATGACGGAACAAGAGATCCAAACCTTTGCCGAACGGTTCAAGGTGGCTGAGCTACTGACTCAAGGGGTCTCCTACCGAGATATATATAAACAAACCAAGGTAAGTACAGCAACAATCACCAGGATAAATCAGTGGCTGAAACGGGGTATGGGAGGATATAAAGCAGCCATAGCAAGATTAAATTCAAACATTAAACATCAGCATACCAAGACGGCTACCGTTTTGTGATGCTTTTGTTAATTTGAGATCACTAAGACGGTAGAGATACCGTCTTTTTTGTGCTCGAAATTAATCAAAATTTATTTATAAATATTAAAAAATATGGAAAAAAATATACGTATAGAAAGTATACAAAAAGAAGTGCTACTAACGAAAGAGGCTCGGGAAAACCGAGATCTTATTGATGCCGAAATTACCAGAAGAAGAGAAGCCGGTCTCATGGGAGTGGAAGGTTTGTCGTCCTCCAACCGGGTGCTTGACTATCTTGAGCGAGTTAAAATAGTCGATAATTCTGTCAATGAAATCACAGAGGGGTTGGTAAAGGGCAGAGAATGGAAAACAGAACCTAAAATAGTCCTAACCATTCCCGTGGTGGGAATAGGTGGGCAGGAGGAAGAGGTAATTGTAAACACTCTAATAAATTTAGCCGAAGATCCTTTGGTAAAAACAGGAGAAGTCGGAATCTTAATTCTGGTAAATAGACCTACCGGATCTGTAGCAGATGCGACTGAGGCTTTGGCTAAAGAAGCCATAGTGGTTCTAGAGTTGAATGGAATCGTGCTGGATATCGATATCCCCGAGGATCTGGGTACCATAGATGGTCCGTTTGCAAATGAAATGGCGCTGACTTCCAATGAGGCACCTATTGGAATTTTGAGAGATATCTTAAATATTTCGGCGATGAAATTGTGGAAGCAGGGTAACAGTTCTCAATTACCTATTTTGTTGCAGATGGACGGAGATTTTGAAGGATTTGCTTTGGGTGGATTCGAGGAATTGCTGGCAGAATTCTATAATTCAAAGACAAAGCTAGTTCAATGTACGAGCGATTGGGACAGTAAAGAGTTTCCTACAGAAAAAGATTGGGGATTGTGGATTGGCTCGGAATTGATGCGTGAATTACCTCAAATAATTAAAAGTCAGATAAATAGTCCTAATTTGTCCGGTGAGACGAGAACTCAACTTCTCTTTGGAGAGGCGATTCAGAGAGGTATTCAGGTCCCTCAGGCCGAAAGAATGGAGAACGTGGCCGGAAAGGGAGGCTATGGTCTTCTACGATTAAAAGAAGATGAGCTAGATCAGAATATCAGGATTTCGGAGCGAGTAACTCCCGATGGAGTCAGGACTTCTGACGAGGTGATTTTTAAGTGGAGTAATCGAAGGGCGGTCAGGTCTTGGATTGATCTTCGCCAGCCACCGATATCACAATGGGTGAATGGTTTTGCCGTTGATGATCTGGTGCGAGGTGAAACTCCTAAAGAAAAGAAATTGAATAACGGAGACATCGAGCTGGCGATTAATCGAACTTTGGCTAGATTTCCTCTACCCATAAAACTAGAAGGAGTTTACGATAATTATCAATTACCAATCCTTGAGGTACTAGAAAGGTATGAACTAGAAATTTTTGAGATCGTCGAGGAAAAGAAAGGAGAAGACTTGTTTTATCTACAAATAAAACTGGCTTAAAACAAATGAAAAAAAAAGAAAA
>CAZUFH010000050.1:5406-7562 GCA_964618885.1 uncultured Pseudomonadales bacterium | reverse complement strand
AACTACCGGGGCGCGATAGGGCCACAGAGACGATTAAAGGTGAAACGTTCCACCGCTAGGTGGAGATCCGCTAGGAGCAATCCTAGAGGAGTGGTAACCCGCCCCGCTGCAATCGACGAATTGGGATTAAGGTGCTTTTTCCGCCCCTAAAGTCTCGAGCATAGATAGATATTCCTCCTAGACAGAATCCGGCTTACTATGACCTAGGGACCCGCCTCGGCGGGCAGGTCCCGGCAAGGGGGTTAGTCGATTTCGGGGATGGTGGTGTCTTTGTTAAGGCTTAGATGAGCGAGAATGACTCTGGCAGAGAGAACGGTGGGTAGCGCAAGAACGGCTAGAAGTGGACCACCAAGACTAAAACCAATCATGATGGAGACGATGGTGATGATGGGATTTAGCCCGGCCACTTGTTGCATTATTTTGGGAACTATGAGGTTGTTTTCCAATTGCTGAACTATCAAAGAGACCACGAGAGCGGCCAGACCGTGACTAGGTGAAATTGAAAGACCGACCAAAACAGCAGGCACCGTAGCAATGGTGGGTCCGATGTTGGGGATTAACTCAAGCATGCCGGCAATGAAAGCTAGTGGTAGAGCAAAAGGGATGCCGATGATGAGGTAACCGAGATAACTCAGCAGTCCGACGATCAACATAAGCAGTAGCTCACCTCGCACCCAGTAACCTATTTGAACTTCAAGTTTCTCGGCAATGGTATGGTAGCGATGACCTTTTTCACCGAACCAAAATTTGAGATAGCTTTCGAGATTGTGCATGTCCTGAATCATGTAATAACTCATGACAATAACGGTAAAGGCGGTAACAAAGGCAGAGAAGGTGTCTAGAGCAAAAGTAAGAACCTTACCTGGGACGTCGGCGAACTGGGCATTGAAGGAACCATCGGTGATTTTTATTGGACTGACCCGATCAATGATGCCCGGGAGGTTTTGAATAAATAGCTGAGTTTGATCTAGAAGTGGGGCTGCGAGTGAAACAACGGCGTAGATAATGGTGCCAAAAATAAGCAAGAGGATGACCATGGAGGAAAGAGCCCGAGAGATTTTGAATTTTTCCAGATAGTCGACCAAGGGGCAGACGGCCAGAGTAATGAGAATGGCGACGAACAGAAGGATGATGACACTCGTCAGCTTGAAGAGGACAAAAACAGCGGCTAGAGAAAAAAGGATCCAAAAAACACTACCAATGGAGATGTCGAAAGTAACGTGTTTCTTTTTAATCATTTTGTTTGAATATTCGAGCTAGTTTTTCTACCAGCTTTTTATTTACCTTACTCTTATCATACCAAATAATGCCCGGTTGTTTTTGAAACCAGACCGTTTGACGCCTGGCATAGTCTATCTCAGTGGCAGACCACTGATCGACTAATTCCTCTCGGGAGATTTTTTTATTCAGATATTCGATAATTTGTTTGACTCCAAGGCTGGTAAAAAGAGAAAGAGTCCCTTCGGGGTACTCCTTGATTAACCTCTCGACTTCTTCCAAGGCTCCGGTGTCGAGGCGATCGATAACTCTTTGGCGGATGCTGGTGTTCTGGACTACTTTGTCTTGACGGAGGCCTATCCAATGGAAATTAGGTTGGGTTATTTGATGGATTCCCGCCTTCGCGGGAATGACGGGAAGCGATCCTGTAGATGATGACGATGAGATTTCGATGGCGCGAATGAGACGGCGGGGATTATTGACGTCAGAGTGGTTTAGCGATAAAAATTTTTCAAGATTGATTTGCTTAAGTTTTTTTTGGAGAGAAATCAAATCAAGCTTCTCCAAAGATTTTCTGAGTACCTTATCGGGTGGAACATTCACGCTTAGAAGATTGGTAGTGATGGCTTTGAGATACAGGCCGGTACCGCCAACAATGATCAGCGGAATATTTTTATCGAGAGATTCCTGAATAACTTTTTTGGCATACCGGACATAATCAGAAAGATTGAAGGGCTGATCGTGGGATACTAAATCCAGACCAAAGAACTTAATGTTGGGACTTAAGTCTAACGGCAAGTCTTTGCCGGTCACGACATCCAGATCCTTATAAATTTGTCTTGAGTCCGCAGAGAGGATGTTAACTCTAGTAGGTGGAGTGAGATTGCCACATCGCTTCACTCCTCGCAATGACGAACTTCTGGATTCCGGGTCAAGCC
>CAZUFH010000050.1:0-5396 GCA_964618885.1 uncultured Pseudomonadales bacterium | reverse complement strand
ATGACGGAGGGGGATGGATCCCGGATCAAGTCCGGGATGACAGGACTTGAGTCGGCGGAGAGGATGTGGACTGAACTTGGTGGAGTGAGATTGCCACGTCGCTTCACTCCTCGCAATGACGAGCTTCTGGATTCCGGGTCAAGGTCTCCCAGGCGACTCTGCGACCCGGAATGACAATTAATATATTCTTTGGCGATGGAGAGGGCGAGGGAGGTTTTGCCCGAGGCGGTGGGTCCGCAGATAACTAAAACATTTTTCATTTTATATTGTATATTTGTCATCCTCGCGAAGGCGGGGATCTATAAAGATCAATTCAAATTTTGTATTATTTGTATAGATTTACCCCTTCGGGTACCGGCGGCCCACTCAGGCCCGCCTTGCCGCGAGGCAGGTCGGGAATGACAAGGTATTTTAATTTTTCTGGATTGCCATAACACCGGGCGACCGCGAGGGTCGCCCCTACGGGCAATGACGATGTGCTAAGGGACAATGGGGCGAGATTTGAGATTGTCCTTGTTCGCAATTTGATCCAGAATTTCCCATCTTTCTTTTTTGACTTTGGCCGTAATATCATCCGGATAGAGTCTGGAGGTAGCAGTACCCGGACGCGGTGAGTAGCGGGCCACGAAGGCCACCTTGAAGCCGACTTTTTTGACGAGATCGAGAGTGTCGGCAAAGTCTTGATCTGTCTCTCCGGGAAAACCAACAATGATATCGGTGCCGATAACGGCATCAGGAATTTTGACTTTGATTTGATCAATTAAAGCGAGGTACGACTCTCTGGTGTAGCCCCGGTTCATGAGTTTTAGAATTCGATTGCTACCCGACTGGACTGGCAAATGAATGAAGCGGTCGATTTTGGGATTGACGGCGATTTCATCGATTAATTCATCCCAAAAATCCCAAGGATTACTGGTAAAAAAACTGATTTTGTTAATTCCCTTTATTTTACTGACGGCTTGGAGAAGCTTGACGAAGGGAGGGGTATCTTCCGGCTTAAAGTACTGTGATTGATTGGAGGGGATGTCGATCTCGAAATTATCCTTGTCCATAAATAACTTTCGAAGACTGACACCGACTTTTTCCAAACCCCAGGAATTGACGTTCTGACCCAGAAGCGTAATTTCGCGGTAGCCTTCCGTAGCCAAAGTTTTAACTTCTTTGACAATATCCTCCAAGGGGCGGGACCTTTCCCGGCCTCGACTAAAGGGGACGATACAAAAAGTACAGAAAGAGTTACAGCCGGAAGAAATGGGAACAAAGGCTTTGTCTTTGTCCTTCCTGATGGCTTTTTGATTGAACCCGACTTCGCTAATAGGGAGTATCTCATCTATCTGTGGTAGAAGGGCTCTAATCTCCTCTTCTTTGAAGTGGAGCATGCAACCGGTAAGAATAATCTTAGGACGATCTTCTCCCTTAAAATATTTATCGATATTGAGAAGGAAACCGGTGACGCGATCCTCAGCCGACTGGCGGACAGAACAGGTATTGATGACGATTTCGTCTGCTTCGTGCCAGTTCAGAGTTTCATCGTAGCCACGGGAAAGATAATCACCCAGAATTCTTTCGGAGTCTGACTTATTGGCTTGACAACCAAAGGTACGAAGATAGACTTTTGGCACTTTAGGAAATTTTCTTCTTCAAAGGCTTGCCGACATGAAAATTAACTACTTTGTGACCCTTGACGACCTGACGCTTGGATTCATTTCCAAAAGGGACGACCTGCTTATCATCCACCTTGCCAACATAAAAAGTACCGAAACCGGAAATTACCACTTTTTCGCCTTTGTTAAGGGCGCTGATAGACTCGGAAAAGAAGGCGTCGACAGTTTCCTTGACCGCCTTTTTGGTAAGGTGGACTTTTTTGCTAACGATATTAATGAGGGTTTGTTTGGTCATTTGTTAAACCTTTTTTTTGGACAGGAAGATTAATAATTTAGCTGATATTACCACCTAAATAACAAAGATGCAAGAAATCGGTGGGGATGGATTACTGGATTTTCACAGCACCGGGCGACCGCAAGGGTCGCCCCTACTCGGAATGACGATAATTTAACTGGCGATTTCTGAGGCCCTGGTTTCACGGATAACATTGACCTTGACTGTACCAGGGAATGTCATCGTATCTCTGATCTCGTCGCGAATAGCTTTGGCGATAATAATTAGCTGATCGTCTCCGGCCTTACTTGGATTGACAATGACCCGAATCTCTCTTCCTGCTGAGATAGCATAGGCGTCATCCACCTCAGGGTGCTTGCGAGCGACTTCCTCAAGCTGTCTGATACGCTTACCATATTCTTCCGTATTCTCATGACGGGCGCCTGGTCGACTCCCCGAGATGGCATCGGCAATATAGACAAGAACTGATTCGTTTGAACTGAATTCCTCGTCTTCGTGGTGCTGGGCAACACAGTCAATAATATTTTGGGGGATATTGAATTTTTTCAAAAACTGAACTCCAAGCTCGACATGATTGCCTTCGCCTTCGATAACCTTACCAATGTCATGCAGGAGACAACCCATTCTAACCGTGTCAATATTGGCACCGATCTCACCGGCGATTCTGATACCTATTCTTGTCTCTTCCAAAGTATGACTAATCATATTTTGGCCGTAGGAGGTGCGGAACTTAAATCGACCAAGTACTTGGATGATGTCCCGATTCATATTGTAAACACCGACGGCGTGGCAAAGCTTCTGACCCTCTTGAAACATAATCTGTTCGACATCTCTCTTTGATCTTTCGAAGTACTCTTCGATACGGGCAGGATGAATACGACCATCTTTAATTAAATGAATTAGAGTCAAGCGGGCAATCTCACGGCGGACAGGATCGAAACTAGAAAGCTTAACCTCATCGGGGGCATCATCCATGGAAACGTCGCATCCGGACACTTTTTCAAAGATTCTAATGTTTCGTCCATCCTTACCAATGATACGTCCTTTGGTTTCTTCGTCAGGAATTGGGACGGTGGAGATAGTGTACTCGGCGACATAGTCGGTGGCACCGGCTCTCATGGAGTCGACTAATATTTCTCTGGCTAGGTCATCGGCCTCTATCTTGGCTTTCTCCTCGGCTTCTTTGACAATTCGGGCAATTTCACCGGCTGAGCGTTTTTCGATTTGAGCAAGAATTTCTTTTTTGGCTTGCTCGGTAGTCAGGGAGGCTATTTTCTCGAGCTTCTCAACCATGGCATCTGCCTGAGTCGCAATTTTGGCTTTTAGATCATCTGCCTGTTTTTGAGTTGCTTCGACGGCGGATTTTTCTTTTTTGAGCTGTTCTTCTAAAATAGTGATACTTTGTTGTTTTTGAACCAGAGCTTTGGAACGGACTTCAATTTCTTCAAGCTGGATACGGGCGTCCTTAATAGCCTGATCCTTGACTTTGAAAGCCTCATCTTTGGCGGAGATAATGATTTCTCTAGCCTGAGACTGGGCTGTGGCTTGAGCGGCGGCAATAATGGCGGCGGTATCGACTGTAGGAGTGGCAACGGGGACAGAGGCTGGTTTTAAATCCCTCTCGGCTTCGCCGCTTCTCCCTTTGACAAGGGAGATAGAGGTGTTAGGGGTGTCTTGGACTGACTTCGATTTTTCGGAGCTTGAGAGATTCTTGAAAATGTTTGAGCGGAAGATTGAGAGTATAGACATGGTTTAAATTAATGATTAAACCTAATCTATGAAAGCAAGCAAACACGCAAATTCAGTCTCCTAAGGACAAAACAGGGATCTTTTGATTTGGACTGAGATATGACATTACGTAATTTAGATTGACTAACATGATTAGTATTTGTATTTTAGTCTTCTATATAGCTGGAGTCAAATGCATTTTTTATAACTTGAGAACCGTACCCGCGGGAATAGAGTTTGGATATCAACTTTCGCGGATCCAGCCTCGGATATTTGGAGGTGTATTTTCGAATGGAAGCAATTTCATTCTCTTCGCCGGCCTCAGATTTGAGTGATTCTTTGATCAGATCAGTGCCTAAGCCAAGGTATTTTAGCTTCAGAGAGATGATTTTGGGGCCGTAGCCTTTGGCTAACTGCCGTCTGACATACGCTTCAGCCAGATACTTATCGTTCAGATAGCCGCTTTGACCGAGGTCTTCGAGAATACTATCTATGGTAGAGCCCGGATCCTCCAAACTGAGTTTCTCAGCCCTCAGGAAGAGCTTCTCCCTGAGCTTGTATCTAAAATAAGGTCGACCCGAAAGAATGAGAGTGGCGTACCTGAGCAGGAGTCGCCTAGCCTCACTTTTCTGGTTGGATTCCGGCATTGACCTTTTCCATGACTTGATCCTTAATCTTCTCAATAAGGTCGGGCCTGGCCGCTAAAGCGGCTTTGGCAGCGTCGCGACCTTGAGCCAGGGTTTCCCCTTCGTACTTAAGGAAGGAGCCGGCTTTTTCGACAACACCGTAAGAAATGGCGGTATCTAAGAGATCCCCCAGCTTACTAATACCACCAATGTTTAAAACGTCAAACTCGGCAGACTTAAAGGGTGAAGCTACTTTGTTTTTGACAATTTTGGCCCGGTGCCTGGAACCAATGATCTCATCCCCTTCCTGGATATTGCCAATTTTACGCATATCAATGCGAATAGAAGCGTAAAATTTGAGAGCCTTACCACCAGTGGTGACTTCCGGATTGCCAAACATGACACCAATTTTGTCGCGAAGCTGATTGGTAAAGATGACGATGCATTTGCTCTTGGAGATGGCCCCGGTAATCTTGCGAAGAGCCTGACTCATGAGCCTAGCCTGCATCCCCATGGAAGCATCCCCCATCTCACCCTCTATCTCGGCCTTGGGAACCAGAGCGGCCACAGAGTCAATGACGACGACATCGACACCGCCAGAGCGGATAAGTGTCTCGGCGATTTCCAGAGCCTGTTCGCCGTTGTCCGGCTGAGAGAGGAGAAGGCTGTCCAGATCAACTCCGATGGACTTGGCGCGAGTAGGGTCGACGGCATGCTCAGCATCGATGAATGCGGCAATTCCACCGGTTTTTTGAGCTTCGGCAATGACGTGGAGGGCGAGAGTAGTTTTACCTGAGGCTTCCGGACCGTAGATCTCGATAATGCGACCTCTGGGAAAGCCACCAATACCAAGGGCAACATCCAAACTAATGGACCCGGTAGAGACGACAGGGATTTTTTCGTCGATTTTGTCTGACCCCATGTGCATGATAGCGCCTTCGCCAAACTGCTTGGTGATTTGCTGCATGGCAATCTTGACAGCAGTCAGCCGGGCGTTATTGTCTACTGGGGCTCCGGTGGTTTTTTCTTCTTTTTTGGCCTTTTTGGTTGGTTTTGGCATTTTCTTCGGGTATTTGTTAATACTAAAACCATTATAACTATTTGGGTTATTTTCGCAAGATGCTTAGTTTGTCTTCCAGATGA
>CAZUFH010000049.1:6842-7648 GCA_964618885.1 uncultured Pseudomonadales bacterium | reverse complement strand
CTTGGCAGGGATGGATAGAGAGTGGAAAGGGGTCAGTGAGACTTTACGATAGTACCAATCACCGGGCGGTAGATAACAGTGAAATCTCGATAGATAGTGGGGTGCGGTCGAGCTTTTATAGTAAACCAGTTTCCATTTGGAGAGGTCAGAACCAGTACTATATCGAAGGTAAAAATCCTTGGGGAGAGATGACAGTTTCTGAGCCACGGCTGAAGATTGTAACGAGGTAATTTTTCCTGCAGGACCAGGCCTTGCAGATTGGGGACCTCTAAGGCCTGGCCCTGGGAATCAGGTTGGGGATGACATGGGTGGAGTGTGGATTGCCACTCCCGCCGCACGGCGGGATCGCAATGACGAATAAAAAAACACCCGCCTTGCGGCGGGGTGGTTGGGGAACCTAGATTTCATTTCTGTTGGCGTTGTGCCCTGGATTTTTGGAACTGCGGCAGGCCCAGTGCAGGGCTTGGCCGCAGTTGGGGCAAGTGGAAAGCTGATGATCGTGGTCGAGGGTTGTCTTGCAGTTTGGACAAGGCCCGAAGCCTTGGACGTCGGCGGGCACAGAAAGATGGAAATTGTGCTTGGAGATGGGCTCAAAAGCTATTGTATAAGGGATAAAAACGGTTGGGGCGCCACATTCGCAGCAAAAATTGCCGGTTTGTGTACCGTGACCGAAGTGGGGACAGGCTTTTGTCTGAGCATTTACAACGAGCGTGGCTGGTGCCGCGCACAACGAGGATGCAATGTCACTTAATTCGAAATTTGCGTTCAAGTTTAAGCGGGCTACAGGGGTGAATGGACTTGCTTTG
>CAZUFH010000049.1:0-6832 GCA_964618885.1 uncultured Pseudomonadales bacterium | reverse complement strand
CTTCCCGGAAAGGGATAGGAATTTTGTAAAGAAAGTATTGAGTGAAATTGTGGATGGAGGAGACATTGAAAAATATTCATACTTTGAACATCCGATACTAAATAAACACAACGAGCCCGTCATGTTTGGCTGGTACAACAGTGTGTTGCGAGATGAGAATGGGCAGATAATTGCCACGGTGAGCCATGGAGAAGATGTGGCAAAACTGAGCGGAGGCTGAGGACGGGGTGGTGATTAATTCTCTTTTCATGCTCTATATTTTTTTGTCATTCCGGGCTCCGACCCGGAATCCAGAAAATCCTGGATGTCCCTCACCAGATCGGGACTTTCAGCCCTATCAGGTCCGGCATGACAACTGTAGTTAATTATTTAATTGATATCATACGGCGGATTGGTATCTCGGCTTTGAGCCTTAGCTCTTCCGGAACTGTGATCTCAAACTGCTGGTTTTCTAGGGCGGCGATCACTGTTTCTAGATTATTTTGAGCCATATGTGGACAACGCTTTTGGATAGAGCAGATTTGTAAAACATTTTTATGTTTGGCGGCTAGCATCTCTACCATGGCACACTCGGTAAAGAAGGCAACTTGTTTGTCTTGTACATCTACTCGCTCAATATTTTTGATTATCTTTCCGGTGGAGCCGGCGAAGTCTACCTTCTCGACTACTTCTGGGGGACACTCAGGGTGGGCCATAATGTAGACACCCGGAAAGTCTTGGCGAAGCTCGGTGACATCTTGAGGAGTAAACTTTTCGTGGACTTCACATTTGCCTGGCCAGGCGATGAAGAGGGGGTTTGACTGATCGTGGAGTGAGATTGCCGCGTCGTGGATTGTGTTCCGGTTAAAGTCTGACGACTTTACCTTCACCCCCGCCTCGTCAAAACCGTTACGGGTTTGACTCCGGCACTCTGAGTACAGAGCCTCGCAATGACGAGTGTTTTGTTCGTTGGAGAGGGCCATGTTCGGAAAGAAAATATCCGCACCCATATCCCGGGCGACGTTTTGAGCTAGGAATTTATCGGGGAGGAAAATGACCTTATTGGTTTTCCATTCTTCCATTGCCCACTTGACCACTTTGGCGGCGTTGCCCGAAGCACAGCAGACATCCACTTCGGACTTGGTATCGGCGTCAGTATTTACATAGGCGACTACGGGAACTCCAGGGAACATAGCTTTTAGTTTTCGAACATCGGCCCCGGTAATGCTACTGGCAAGTGAACAGCCAGCTCGAAGAGAGGGGATAAGAACAGTCTTCTGGGGATTCAGGACTTTGGCGGTCTCCGCCATGAACTTGACACCTAGAAAAAGGATGATTTGAGCCGTAGTTTCGGTCGCTTTGCGGGAGAGCTCGAGAGAGTCTCCACGGATGCCCAGGACCTCATCGCACTGTAGGTCCCAGCTCATGTAGTTGTGTTTCAGAATGACGGCGTTTTTTTCGACGACTAAGCGGTTTAGTTTCTCGACCTGGCCAGCCTTGATCCAGAGCTCAAAGTCTGGACTGTACTGAGAGTATTTTTCTTTGAAAAGATCGTAAATTTCTTGTCGGGAAAGTAGTTTTTGCATTAGTACTTATTAAATGGATTCCTGCCTTCGCAGGAATGAGAGATGTTTATTTATTAAAAGTAATTTGTAACGAAATATTAGAGGCCGAGATGAAGTCCCAACTGGGGACTTGACTTTTTCTGTCATAGTGTTATAATAACACTATCTAGCTGGATGTCAAGAGATAGCTGTTCTTTTACTTATTCTAAAATCTTAAATCAATCTGAAATGAAGCCAAAGGAGACTGAAAAATGTTAAGAATTGGAAGTCCTAAAATATTTAAAATGGAGGACGAGGTAATTCGGGAAGTTCGTCTGCGAAGCGGAAAGCTGCTAATGAGCGCGATCGTTCGAACTGAGTCCCATGAGTGTCACGATGGTACCCCGTCCGAAGAAATGAAATGGTTGCTCGTGGACCGTCCGGATTCTGTGGCTGTTTTGATCCATGATGATGCTCCAGATCGTGACCAGATTATTCTGGTAGAGCAATTTCGCGGGTCGCTGAAGGGTAATATCTTCGAACTTCCGGCCGGGTCGATGGAAGGTGGGGGTGGACCGGCTGATACAGCAATCAGGGAAGTCTGGGAAGAGGTCAAACTCAAAATCAAGTTTCTTAAAGAAATTGGAAGATTCGTAATGACCCCTGGTACGACTCCCGAACGAATAATTTTGTTTTATGCTCGGGTGGAGAGCTTAGGACCAAACGGTCTCATTAGCGGACTGAAGTCCGAAAATGAAGATATCCTGAAGCACGTAGTAGACGTGGAAGATGCTTTTGCCATGATGGAAGCCTCTGACACAAGAAGTCGGATCATCGACGCTAAGACTGCTCTCGCTTTGCAGTGGCTAAAGATTCAGAGATTGAAAAAGAAGTAATGGTTACCAGGTCTCAGACACTTGTCTAGGGCCTGGTTTTTTTGTGGCTATAGTCAGGTATACTAAGAGTAATCATGGAACAAAAAGTCAAGACTACTAGAAATACTGTTTTTGGAGTGAGTCTAATTGTTTTTGGTATCGCCGGAATGATATTACCTATTCTTCCCGGATGGTGGGTGGCACTCATAGGTCTACAGATACTGGGATGGAAGCTGGTGGTAGATCGGCAGAAACCTTGGCGGCAAGTAATAAGCTTCAAAAATTTGTTCAAAGACAAGACTGATGATTCGTCGAATTGAGCTATGATTAGATTAATACTATTTTGTAAAGACCATGAACAAATATAGCCAAGAGGACCGGCCGGCAGTGTTTCCATTGTTTACCAATAAGTGGGCTTCAATACTTTTTTTACCTCTCAGACTTTGGCTCGGTTGGGAGTGGGTGGAGGCTGGCTGGCATAAAATTATTAGTCCAGCTTGGATGGTGACGGGGAGTGCCTTGCAAGGCTACTGGACTAAGGCAGTCGTACTTGTGGACGGAAAGGGCCCCATCACCTATGACTGGTACCGAAGTTTTATTCAGTTCTTGTTGGACGCTCAAGCCCAAACTTGGTTTGCCAAGATGGTGGCAGTGGGGGAGCTCGCTGTGGGGGTGGCTTTGATCGTGGGAGCATTTGTGGGAGTGGCTGCATTCTTTGGAGCTCTAATGAACTGGAACTACATGATGGCCGGAACGGCTTCGACCAATCCGATGCTTTTTTTGGTGTCTGTATTTTTGATTTTGGGCTGGCGAGTAGCGGGCTTGATTGGAGCTGATTACTTTTTGTTGGGCTGGACGCGTTCATTTTGGCGAAGGTGGCGAAGATAGAGGGGGTAGAATTGGGTATATAGATCTTTAAAATAGGAGTGTGGTCCTTGAAGAGACCTGAGATAACGAATCCTGATGAACGAGGTAAAGTATCCAGCACGACAGTTAAAGATGTTTTCCTGGCAAGGCCTTGGGTAGTGGAAGTCCGCGAAACGAGACAAAATGAAACGGAGGATGTGGCTGGTTATGACATGTTCGTAAGCGTCAAAAAATCTTTTTATAAAAAATTTCGTTTGGGTGGAGAGGTTGGTATCTTGCCGGTACAAATAAAATCGTCTGAAGGGCATACGGATGACTTTATCCGTAGATACGCTAAGCATAATCGATTCTTTAATATTTATGAGAGTAATCATCAGTTCGTTTTGTGTGGTATGGATAAATCCACGGTGATCTTGGCAGATATCGTCGGTCAAATAATGGTTCATGTCATGGCTATTGGAATGAAAGAAAAAACTGTTCTAAATTTTATGGAAATCTTGGGAGACAAAGAAGCCGTAGTGGCATACAGAGAACACAAAGTCGATCTTCTGTATTATTGGTATGGTGATAGTTTGCCCCCTTTATAGCTGTTTGTTTTGACCCCGCCGGAACTGGCGGGGTTTTACATGTACAATTAGGGCTGTTAAACAAAAAATGGATATTATTCGTGATTCAGATTTTGACACATTTGATGAGGAGACACTTCAGTCCAAGGATGGGATTTTGGTGACTGATTTGGCCGGGAAGATCCTGATATCAAATGAAGTGGTCAAAGAAATGTGGGGCAGAGATCGGGATCGGTTTCTGAAGTCTGTTTTGAAAATTGTAAGTCTAAAAAGTAAAGCTTTTAGAGAAGAGGTGGCACTAGCCGACGGTATGATTGTTGACTGTCACACCTTTCCCATGATTGGGTCCGATAAAAAAGTTCACGGCAGAATTTGGTATTTAAGGGATATTACTGAGCAAAAGAGAGTTCAGGACTTGCGTAATTTACAACACTTAATGCTGGAAAATCTAGCCGAAGGGGTAGTGCTTACTAAAGTCATTGATAACACCATTGCCTATGCCAATAAGAGATTCGAAGAGATCTTTGGGTACGGACGAAATGAATTGCTGGGGAAAATTATTACCATTCTCAATGATCCACACTCATCTACAACGCCGAATGAGGTGAGGGTAAAAATAGGAGAAACTTTGGTGAGAGATGGTAGGTGGTCTGGCGAAATGGAAAATATCCGTAAAGATGGAGTCAAAATTTGGTCTGAGATAAAAATTGTAAATATTCGTCATTCTCAGTTTGGTGAATGTTATCTTTCAATTCAATCAGATGTTTCAGATCGGAAGCTAGCGATAAAACAACTTTTGGAAAGAGAAAAAAAGTACAGGGTTTTGTTTGAAAATAATTCACTGGCGATTTTGCTCTTGACCACCGATGGGACTCGGATCTTGGATGCAAACTCGGCAGCTTCTGAACTTTTTGGGTGGTCGCATGATGAACTGTTGCAAATAAATCGACTGGATCTGATAGATCCTGAAGACAAACGTTTTCCAAAACTTTTGAAAAAAAGAGAAATGACTGGCCAGTATCGAGGGAGATATAAGATTGTTTGTAAAAATGGAGCAAAGGTGGAGTGTGAGGGTACAAGTGCGAGCTTTTTAGGACCAGATGGATTTGAGCAGACACATGTCATTTTGCGGAAGTGGTACAAGAAGAGAAAGATCTAGTAGTAAAATACCATAATTTAGCTGAGGGTAAGGTAAAATGAAGAGATAGTAATAATATGAAAGAATTAGCTTTAACAGATGTAATTATTGAACAGCAAAAGGCCAATGCAGATAGTATCTGAAGCTTGTGGAAAAACGATTCTGACTGGAGAGCATATCGTAGTTTACGGATACCCCGCTTTAGTGCTTCCTCTTAATCTTAAAGTAAAATGCGAGCTAACCTTGCTTGAAGATAATATTGCTAGCGAGAAAGTTGTAATTTTTGCACTAGGAGAAAGGTCTGAATTTAGTTGGAAGGAAATCGATGATTATTGCTTAAACCACGTTCAGTATCAAAATTTTAAGCATCAGTTGGTGTTGATATCTCTAAAAATTTCTTTCGACTATTTTGGGATAAAAGATAGGCCAGCCTTAATATTGAAACTGGACTCCTCAATCCCTATAGGAGGTTTTGGGTCATCTACGGCCGTGTCGGCGGCGATTGTTAGATGTGTGGCTAAAATTCTAAATAAAAAGATCTTTTCTTTAAAACTATGGAAGCTTTTAATAGAAATTGAAAAACAATGTGGTGCCAAAGTTAGCGGAGCGGACCAGTACGTAATTTCTCACGAGTCTTTTGTGAAATATCAAAAGAATTTTCACCCTGAAAAGATTAAACTTGATTCAGAAATTTTGAAGAATTTTTTAATAATTCAAAGCGGGGAACCTGACTGTACCACCAAAGAGTGTATTAAATTTATAGCCGACCAAAAAATGTTAAACCCTGGCAAGATAAAAGACATTTTTGTGAGTTTGGCCACGGAGGGAAAAATAATGCTAGCTTGTCTCAAAAAAAATGATTCGACTGGTTTTTTTAGGGCAATCAAAAACTCTGGAGAGTTACTAATTTCACTCGGGGTTGTTTCTTCCGATTCAGTTAACCTAATAAGAAAAGTAGAAAGACTCGGTGGATATTTAAAACTAACTGGAGCGGGCACGGTTGGGAGAGGAGGCAGTGGTGGAATACTATGCTTTAGTAACAACTATGAAAAAATCGAGTCTTTTCTTTTAAAAAATCATGTGGGTTATTTAAGAGTGTCTATATGAATGAAAATGTTGATTCAAACGAATTAGAACCTTTGAGATTGTCAAAAATAAGTATTGAACAAGGAAAGATTTTGGTCAGGAGAATCGCGAAATGTTTAAAAGAAAATCCCAAAGCAGACCTATTCGTTTTGTTAGATTTTGGAGCGGCGCCTTTGGAAATAATTATGAGGGAGTTTACTCCAGATCTGAATTTGGATATCCAACATATAAGGCTAGATAGAGATTCTGTTCGAAAAATGGGTTCATTTTCGGTAAAAGAGCTTCAGGAAAAGCTTGGTAAATCTAATACTCAGTATTTACAGGCGATTACTAGCGGTAAAGAACATATTGTAGTTATTGACGATATTGAGTATGAAGGTAAAACATTGAATTTGGCAGAATTGGTCATAAAATCAGTTAATTCAAAATGTGAGATAGTCAAATTCCCGATCATTAAATCTTCACAATATGTGTCGCCTGGCAGTGATGCTTGGCCGTTTGCTCTATTTGACGACGTCGGAATGGTGAGTGGATATCGCATGCCCTGGGAAGTTGACCAAAATAAATTTGTTGGAAGGATAGTTGATAGAGGATCAAATATGCGAACTATTCCCGTAGAAAACCCCGATTACTTGGCTATATCTTTGAGAAGTGACCTTCAGAGTGTTTCCAAATATTTCAAAAATGACGGATTGTCATAGTGTAATTGGGGTAAAATAGGCTCATGGGATTAAAGATTGGCATTGTGGGATTACCAAACGTCGGGAAGTCGACGCT
>CAZUFH010000048.1:3167-7719 GCA_964618885.1 uncultured Pseudomonadales bacterium | reverse complement strand
AGAAGGCTGCTGTCATCACCACCGGCGCTACTTTTGACATCAAGTTCCAACCCTTCGGGTTAAACCTTTTTAACACTAGCGAGTTACTTACGACCGACACAGATGACAGTGCCATCGCGAGTCCCGCCAGCTCCGGTTTGAGTATCAAACCGATTCCGGCAAACACTCTGGCCGCTACCGGGATTCCCAGGACGTTGTAAAACAGCGCAAAGAACATATTTTGTTTTATCTTGGCTACCGTTTCTTCACTCAGCTTGATCGCCGTTAGCACTCCATTCAGATCGTTGTTCATGATAATTATTCCGCCTGATTCAAGAGCGATATCCGCACCCGACGCCATAGCGATACCGAGGTCTGATTGCACTAGCGCAGGTGAGTCATTGATACCATCTCCCACCATCGCCACCGTTTTACCTAGTGCTTGCAGTTTTTTCACTTCCTCCGCTTTATTCTGTGGCAGCACTTCAGCCAGCACATTGGTAATTCCTATCTGTTTGGCAATGGCATTTGCTGTTCTGCGGTTATCCCCGGTGATCATGTAGACCTCAATCCCTTTATCTTGAAGTTTTTTGACTACTTCGACAGTCGATTCTTTGACCTGATCCGCGACTGCGATAATTCCCAAGATTTGCTCTTTATTCGCAATCAACATCGCCGTTTTGCCATCTTCTTCCAGTCTTTCCAGGTCCATAAAGGAGAATGCTTGAACTTTTTTAAGCTCCATCAGTCTTCTATTTCCGATGTAATATGTATGTCCGGATATAACTGCTTCTACACCATGTCCGGGAATTGCCTGGAAAGTTTCCACGGGTGTTTGCAAATCCATCGAAGAAATTCTTGTCTTGCAGTAGTCCACTATCGCCGCCGCCAAAGGGTGTTCTGACTTGGCTTCGACAGCATTAAGTACGGTCAGTATTTCCTGTTCGGATTTATTGGAGTAATTAATAAAGTTCGTTACCTCCGGTTTACCTTTCGTTAATGTTCCCGTTTTATCAAACACGATCGCATCAATCTTGCAGGCCGTTTCCAAAGGTTCTCCACCTTTAATAAGTATCCCGAGCTCCGCCCCTTTACCGGTTGCCACCATAATGGCAGTTGGTGTTGCGAGTCCAAGGGCACAAGGGCAAGCAATCACAATCACCGACACAAAAGCAAGCAAGGCAAAAGTCAGTGGCATGCCGAGAAGAAAGTACCACACCACAAAAGTTAGCAGAGCAAGACCAATCACTACCGGCACAAAGATCGCCGAGATCTTATCTGCAAATCCTTGTATTGGCGCTTTCGATCCCTGGGCATCTTCAATCAGTCTCACTATCTGCGAGAGAACCGTATCAGCACCAACTTTACTAACTTTAAACTCAAAGCTTCCAGTCTTATTTATCGTTGCCGTATACACTTTACTTCCCATATTTTTTTCAACCGGAATACTTTCTCCCGTTAGGGCAGATTCGTCTACCGCACTACTTCCGGTCACAATCACCCCGTCCACCGGCACTCTTTCTCCAGGACGTACAAGGACTATATCTCCCACGACCACTTGCTCTATCGGCAGATCTTCAGGCATACCATTCCTCATGACTCTAGCCGTTTTAGGAGCCAGTCCCATGAGTTTCTCTATCGCCTGAGATGTTTTGCCCTTCGCCTTAGCTTCTAGCCACTTCCCAAGAGCCACAAAGGTAATCAGGAGTGCCGCCACTTCAAAGTACAAGTTACCAATCTTCATGCCATTCAGTCCGTAGATCGACCCTGTCTCCACCGCAAACTTCAAAAATTCAAACAGACTATAAACATATGCCGTCAAAGTTCCAATAGCAATCAAGCTATCCATACTAAAAGTTTTCATTTTTAGTGCCGAGATCGCTCCGCGGATAAAGTTATTACCGACCCAGAACTGTACTGGCGTCGCGAGAACCAAAGAAATAATTCCACTGATTGGCATGATTACTTTCGCAAAAGGCAGTCCAGCTACAAAGTCATAAATCATAAAAGCCACCATCGGCAAACTCAAAATCAGGCCTGTAACGAACTTTCTCCCCCAATACTTAATTTCAATAGTTCTTTTATCATTCTCACTAATGCCCATGCTTTCAGAAGGTAGCGTAGCCGTGTAGCCGGTATTTTTTACCGCCTCTTTCAATTCATTTGGACCCACCGTTTGAGACTGATATTTAATTCTGGCTTTACTAGTCGCAAAATTCACGTTGGCTTCCATGACTCCCTTCGTCTTCAGTAAGGATCTCTCAATTAGTCCGGCACAACTCGAGCAGTGCATCCCGGAAATATCTAAGTAAGCTATCTGACTGTCCGACTTTTCTTCACTTCTTTCATTCACTTCATTCGTCATTCCGGGCACCGACCCGGAATCTATATCAGTAACTACATTACCTTGAGTTCTTGAGTTTTTGAGTTCTTGAGTTTTTTGTACCCCATTCCCCGTAATTAATTTCGCCGCATACCCCGCCTCTTTTATATTCTCAATCAATTTATCCTCAGTAATAGTCTTCGGATTGTACTCCACATCTACCTGTTTAGTCGCTAGAAGTGCATTAACAGACTTCACTCCTTTTAGTCCTTTAAGGTTCAAAGAAATGAGTTTTGGGCAGGACTCGCAGTGCATGTCGGCCACTGCAAATGAAGTTTGTTTATAGTTCATAGTTGTTATTTTGTAATACTGGCTGTGTAGCCAGTTTCTTCGATCGCACTGATTAATAATTCAGGAGACACTTTTTCGGTATGACTGACAATCACGGTTTTATTTTTTAGAGATGCACTCGAACTTACTACACCAGGAATTTCTTCAAGGGTCATATTTATTAACTTCGGACAAGACTCACAGTGCATATCCGGAACCGAGAACTTGATTGTTTTTGTACTCATATTTTTTATTCATCGTCATTGCGAGGAACGCAGTGACGTGGCAATCTATATTGATAATTTATTCATCGTCATCGCGGGCGAAGCGTGGCGATCCAGTAATATTTTTATAATTTAATAATTGATAATCATTTAGCACCGCAGGATCCAGTACCACCACCACCACAGCCACACCCCTTGGCCCCGGTTGCGACCGGAGCCGTATTTGTGCCCACCGAGCCGGTATTATCCACTACTTCGATCACCCCTGAGACCATCCCCATCCAGCAAGAGAATTTGTAAACTCCAACCTTTGCAGGGGTAAATTCCTTGGTAGAAGTTTTACCGGGAGTTAGGTCAATCTGTCCTTCGAACAGTTTGGAAATAATAGCATTGGTACACCCGCTCGTTCCCTTATCCGTTACTTCCATTCGCGTCGGTACGCCTACTCGAATTCGAAATCGGTTTGGGGCATAGCCATTTGCTGAGGCATTCATCTTGATAATTTGTTTTCCACCCACCATGGGGACCAAATCAGACGCCCCTTTCGCAGTACTCTTACCTAGCACCTGCGTCGCACCCACACTCGAGACAATATCACTCATGT
Source organism: uncultured Pseudomonadales bacterium (assembly GCA_964618885.1). Classification (GTDB taxonomy): domain Bacteria; phylum Patescibacteriota; class Microgenomatia; order UBA1400; family MFAQ01; genus UBA10133. Next base: position 4,259 of record CAZUFH010000048.1, on the reverse strand, counting down.
TAGAAAATCCAAGGACCGACATCTGAGCGTTGATATTAAAAGCCGAAAAGGCGAGCACTAGTAGCCCGGCGACTGTCGAGAACTGTTTCGATTTATTCTTGTCCCCAAACATCTTGACACTTCCTAGACCTATGGCCATCAGTCCAGGTACCGTGCCCAGCGCAAATAATCCCATAATCATAGCCCCTGTCAGAGGCACTCCGGATGCGAGAGCCAAGGCTTGAGCCGTTACCGTAAAGCCACAAGGAAGGAAAAATGTCAGTGCCCCCATGAAGAAGGGCGCCATTTTACCCTGGAAGTTCTTTTCATCGGACACCTTCCGGGTAAATGACTTAGGTAGTCTTAGCTGAAATTTACTTACCGCCTTTACCCCCAACATTTGTAAGCCAAGCAGTATCATTACCGCCGAAACTCCTACTACGAGCATCGCAGAAAAAGATGGTGACAATCGAAAGAAGTTGCCGACGTATCCCAGAATCGCTCCAAACAGCGCATATCCAGTCACTCTTCCGATATTAAATAAGATATGTGGTTCCGCTTTCACCGCCAAAGAATCATTCTCACTGTATCGAGACATCCATTGTTTAGACATGGATAGGACAATTCCCCCTACCAGTGCAGCACAGCTGGAAACCCCGGCCAGTAGTCCAAAAAGGAAAAAGACCGGTAAGGCCGATTGAGAATTTACAGAGACCAGAGAAGACAGACCAGTTTTTTGGAGTATATAAAACCCCATGAGAAGGAGTGTCGCCACCATGAATGGCATATACTTTTCATTAGAACTACTTTCATCTTTCATCTCACAGGCAACAATGTCAGACCTTTTAAGTTTCTCAAGAGGATCCTTAGAAAAAACATAGCCATCTCCAGCAAAAAAGCCATTCAGGAAGTCCACCGAGACGTCAAAACCCTTCTCCGTTTCCACCTTCAATGTTTCCCTAGGTAGGGAAACATCAGCCTTGATAACCCCTTCAATTTTATTCAGTCTCTTTTCTATAATCAGCTCACACGAGGCGCAGTGCAGCCCTCTGATGTAGAAAGTTGAGACTGTCCGATCTCGTTGTTTATTTAACATACTACGTAGTGTAGTTG
>CAZUFH010000048.1:0-3067 GCA_964618885.1 uncultured Pseudomonadales bacterium | reverse complement strand
AAAGTTGAGACTGTCCGATCTCGTTGTTTATTTAACATACTACGTAGTGTAGTTGGTCAACGATCCTCTGTCAAGACCCAACTCGTCATTGCGAACCCGCCGTGGCGGGTGTGGCAATCTCACTCCAGTTAATGTATTGTCAGCACCGAGACAATCGCGCTCAAGCACATCGACAAATGGGGGCAATTATAGAAGTTCGCCTTAGTCACCAGGTACGAAAACATCATCACGGCTACTACAGTCCCTCCGGCCAGTCCAAAGACCAATTTTTTATTCAGTTCCTTCTTTCCGACCAAGAGACTTATCCGCTCACTCTGACTATTAAAAAAGCTAATGCCGGCCATCCAAACTGCCCGATTCTCCTTCTCCAATCTCTTATACAAAGCCGTGACCAAAGGCGTTCTATTTTTAAGTTTTTCCTCAGCCCTTTTGTCGGCGCAGACTTCCACTAGAGTATAAAAATACTTGATAAATTTTTCTTTACCCGGGAAAAAAGGCAGGCTTCTCTCTATCATCATTACTATGAGGGTTCGCAGAGGATCCCTTGACTTGGCATGGTTCACTTCATGTACCATCATCGCTTTCACTTCTTTAGAGTTATGGAATTTATTCAGACCATTCGCTACGTATATTTTGGGATCAAAAAGACCGGCCGTGAATATTTCTCCCGAATCAGAGTCAAAAACAATCTGTCTTCCTTTTTGGGAAACTATTTTTAGTTCTCTAAGAAACGTCTTTGTTTTACCCGCCATCAGCAAGGTTCCAACTACCGCGACGAATGATCTCCACAGGAGCGCTAGTGAAAGAAGCCACAACCCCAAAGATACCCACAAAGGCGAGCTTGCTCCATAACTCTCCAGGCTATAGCCATACTTTCTGGAGTCTAGGAAATTGACGCCGAGCATGAGAGTTCCAGGAATAGTCTGTACAAATATCCAGCTGATAGCGGCCAGATACACCACTCCAATCATCAAAATTGCCCAAAAATATAACCTGGAAAGCCTATTTAGCTTCCGGTAATTCATTTAGGACTTGGTACTTAATTGAATATATTTCTTCAACAAAGCCAGATCTTCTTTATTGCCTTTTATTTCATCTACAAACTGAGAAATGGCCAGACCACCAAAGTCGTTCACCAGATTGCCGTATATGGCAGATAGGTTTTTTCTGACAAAGACATCTTTTTCCAGACAAGGACAGTACTCAAAGGCTTTCCCACACATCTTTCTACTCAATATCTTCTTGTCTGCCATTCTTTTGAGCACAGTCATAATTGTCGTATAGGCATGATCCCCTTCCAGTTTTCCCAAGACTTCTTGAGGCCTGAGCGGTTTTTTAGCCTCCCAAAGGATATTCATGACCTGCTCTTCCAGCGGTCCAAATAACTTGCTTTTCATATACTACGTATTGTAGCATAGACTATTAACAAACCAAGTAGTCGGGGACGTCTCATCTCTCTATTGCTACACTTAAGATTCAAGGTGCCCAAGTGATAATCATGAAGAATTATCGAATAAGTGGTGCAGAGGCGCCAGCAAAAAGCCGCGCGGAACAGATCCGCACTCGTACTCGAGGGACGGAGGTCGAGCACAGCTTTTTGCGCGGTTCGAACCACCGAGATAATTCTTACCTTGAAAACGAAATAGGGTAAAATTATTCACCATTAATTTATGCAAAACACAAATCTCTTAGTCATCTTCCTCACCGGCCTCACTACAGGCGGCCTGACCTGCCTCGCCCTCCAAGGCGGCCTCCTGACTTCTGTCCTGGCCAAAAGAGAACAAGAATTGTTTGATTCGTCATTGCGAGGAGTGAAACGACGTGGCAATCCATCCCCATCTGCCAACCGAGATCTGAGATCTGAGATCTCATACCTCCCTATCCTCTCCTTCCTCTCCTCCAAGCTCTTCATCCACACCCTCCTAGGTGCCCTTCTCGGCCTCCTCGGCTCCGCCATTACCCTTTCACCCATCACCCGAGGCTGGCTCCAGATCGCCATCGGTATTTACCTCTTCGGAATAGCTGGGAATCTTCTTAACCTTCACCCCTTCTTCCGCTACTTCGTCATCACCCCACCCAAGTTCCTGGCTAGACTGGTGAAGAACGAATCCAAGAGTAGTTCCCTCTTCGCCCCCGCTCTCCTTGGTCTTATGACAGTTTTTATTCCTTGTGCCACCACCCAGGCCATGGAAATCGTCGCCATCGGCACCGGCAATCCCCTCTATGGTGCCGCCATCATGTTTGCCTTTATCCTCGGAACCTCACCCACTTTCCTCATTTTTGGTTTTCTGCTAAACAAAGGCTCAGCCGCCTTCCAAAAATACTTCCCTACCTCTTCGCCATGTCGATCTACACCATCAATGCCGGAGTCGGTCTCACAGGTTCTCCCTACACTATTCAAAACTTCGTGGAAGCCGCCACCTCTCAACCGTCATTGCGAGGAAGTAACCCGACGCGGCAATCTACCAACTCCGTCCTAGGTGACAAAGTCCAAACCGCCACCATCAACGTCGGCAACTCCGGCTACTCACCCAAAAATATCACTCTTAAGAAAGGTGTCCTGACTAGACTAAAGTTAATCACTAGCAATGTCCAGTCCTGTTCCCGCTCTTTTACCATTCCCTCGCTCAATATCAGCAAACTCCTCCCCATCACCGGCGAAACCATTTTGGAGTTCACCCCCAAAGTTACCGGCCCCCTCGCCTTCTCTTGCTCCATGGGCATGTACACCGGCCGCTTTAATATAATCAACTAAGATTTACAACATTTTGAGTTTTTGATTTTTTGAGTTTTTATAAACAATAAATATGTTCAACTTCTTCAAACCTAAATCAAAAACATCGTCGTTACCCGTAGGGGCGGGCCCCCGCGTCCGCCCGTCATCACAAAACAATTTAGAATCCCTCACTCTCCACCTCTTCGGTCTTCACTGCACTTCCTGTGCCGTCAATATCGACCTGGCCCTCGAAGACCTCCCCGGCGTCAAGTCGACTACGAACTACGCCAAATCCGAAACCAAAGTCGAGTACGACCCCTCTCAGACCACCCTAGACTCCATCCACTTCAC
>CAZUFH010000047.1:679-7764 GCA_964618885.1 uncultured Pseudomonadales bacterium | reverse complement strand
CGCCAATGTCTCCCCAGTTTACATATTTTGTAAGCTCATTGAAGTTTACAAATTTTCTAGGATGGATGTTGCCACCATCTGGATCTGGAGTTTGAGGTAGGATTTTGTCAACATCTGCCACGAATCGTAATTGGTAGAACAAATTCCCTTCCTCTTTGATTGGATTATCCTGATCGAAATACTCTATTTTTTGTGCTCCGATAAATTTTATATTTTTTAAGGTTACGTCAGCTTCCTCAATAAATTCGCGAGTTATTGTTTGTTCTGACGTTTCCCCATATTCAGGTGTTCCGCCAGGAATTTGCCATTTGCCCGGTTCCTCTGATATGACTAAAACTTCACTCTTATCATTAAATACAATTCCATAAATTTGTTTAAATGGAATAAATTTGGACACTTCTTCGCTAGGTATCCATGACCGTCTATATTTACTCCCCTTCCATACTACGATGTTTGTAATGATACCCGAGTTATCCATAATTGTATTGTATTCTAATTAATTATTTATTTGAAGTAATTTGTGTAAAGTTTCTATTGATTTTTTATCATTTATGCTTGCCACCTTGTCAATTGCCAAGTCATACCTTAACCAGAGACTAGTTTTTTCAGAGGAATCAGATTTGGGAGTTGTATTTGAGATCTCAAAAGCGTACACGATTGAATTGATTTTTGAGATGTCACTTCTTGTGATGGGATATTTCTTAATAATATCTTTTGATAATATGTAATCTGGGACCTCAACTTCGTAACCGCTTTCTTTTTTTACAATATCAACTGCAGTTTCCTGCCATAATACATTTTTATTTTTTTTAGATTCGGGTAGACTAAAGTCATTATCTGAATTTTCTTTCACAAGTATCTCTAAATTATCATTTAAGAGTCTATATACTACCGTTGTGCAAAAATACTCGTTGAAGTTTACCGCATTTAGATATAATTCAATATGTTTATTTGCCTGAAGAACAGTGGAAAACTTTGATTCAAGCAACATTTTAGAGTTGGATATAAAGTTATTTCTCAAAACACTGTTATTAATAATTTCTACTATCGATCTGTTTAGTTTATCTGTATCACCATGGTTACAAAGAAAGCCTGATTTATCGTCCTGAATCACTTCGTTTATACCAAGGACATTTGTTCCGATTACAGGACAGCCGCACCCCATGGCTTCAAGAAGTGATATTCCAAGACCCTCTGCTTCAGAACAAAGTAGGGTAATGTCCGCCATGTTATACAATAACGGCATTTCGTTGTCGTTAAATGTGCCATGAGTTATAACCTTTTCCTGGCCGACTACTTTGACAAAATTAGAGAGTATATTTTCCTCTTCAACGGATTTGGGTACGCCGGTAATTATTATTTTAATTTTCCTCTCAGGTATTGATAATTTTGAAATAGCATCCGCAATAAAATCCAAACCCTTTCTTTTCCTGATTACACAAGATACGAGAATAAGAATTTCATTCTTATTTATCTTGAGTTTTTGTCGCAGACTCTGACTTTCACCATCGGCCCTCTCCCTAAAAACTTCTCTGTTCAACCCAGGATAAATTACTTCTACTAAATTACTTTCTACACCTGACTGAATTAGACATTTTTTATAAGCAATACTTGGGGCAATGAAAAAAGTTGATTTGTCAGCATTAATATAATTAAACAATGACCAAGCTGGGTTGTTAACCGGATTGTCCTCCTTATACATTGGGTTTTTTGTATGCGTGATGAAATGCGGGATACCAAAACTTGTGTTTACGATTTGTCCGATTAAAGATTCTTCAAAATAAATCGTGTGAAGTATATCTGGGGCTTCTAATCTAATTTGGTTTTGTAATAGCGATATTCCTTTCATCAGCTCGCCTTTAAATGTATATATTTCATTTAAGGCTTTAAATCTCTTTATTGTTAGAAAGTCATTAATTTTTTCAACTGAATCCTCTACACCACAAGTAATAAGAACAGTATGTAATTCACGTCCTACGAGTCCAGATATCAAGTCTTGAGTATATCTTGATCCACCTCCCATAATAGGTGGATACTCCATGTGTAAAATTAGTAGTTTTAGTTCTGAAATTTTCACTTTGTTAATTGATTTAATAATCTGTTTTTCCTAACTGACAATTTTTGCTGAGTGTAGAACTTTTAGTTCATAGTCTCTCGATTTGTAATAATTATCCACCTCATTGTATTTTAACTTGTTATATTTTCTCCATTTGAAAAACCAACCATAAAAGAAACCAATTGATTTTCGAAAATCATAATCAATAACAAATAAATTTCGACTGAGTGGGTGGCTTATTTTTATTAGTGAAAGCTCACTGAAGGGTCTTAAAAGTGAAGTCAGTAAGGTCTGGTTATTAAGCAGTACCACCTTTTTTGCCCGATAGGCCTGACCTAAACCATACAATATCCAATTTTTGTGTGATTTATTCGGATCATCTATTCCCGGAGTTACCGAAAGACTGGTTGAGTATTCTGCTTTGAGTTGTGGGTGCTCATAAAATCTTTGAGACCATTCCGTGTCTTCCGATCCTGACAATTCTTCATTATACAAACCGACAATATCAAAGACGCTCTTTTTAACAACTAAATTTGGAGTATACAGCTGTGCCGAGTAATTAGTACCAAAATAATCTCTCATCCAGGCATAATTTTTGTCAAAAACGGTATTACCCACGTCATAGTTCAATTTTCCTACTACGGCATCCTGATTATTGAGAATATTATTTAAATTCTCGAAATATTTACTATCAAATACACAGTCAGAATCTATAAAAACAATATAATCTCCTTTTGCAGCCAAAATTCCCACATTCCTTGCGAGTGATATGTTACTTCTGACAGTGATAAGTATTCTTATGTTGTTTTGTTTATGATACCTAGAGACTAATTGATTGACCAAATTGTCATTCGAACCGTTACAAACCACGATACACTCACTGAAATCAGTGTGAGTGGCATTAAGGAAGGAATCGATTGTGTTAATTACTCTAACATCGTTCTTTACAGGAATTACCAGTGAATATTTCATTAAAAAGGCTTTAGGTCTAATTTTGTTTTACCTGTTATTTGCTTGTATTTTGTTTGTATAAGAATACTCGCGACCTCCATAAAATTGAACGCTCTCCTCAAATAATCTAATTTATCTTTAGTTTCTCTGAGTTCTACCGCTCCATAGCGAACGTTATAAGAAAGAATTGGGGTATTCACGAACTCATCTGATCCCGAAAAATTGGCTAAGAAGTAGGAACAAATTTCCTTTTTTGGAGTGATTAAAGCTTCTTTATCGAAATATAAAAGATCTCTGGCTGTTAATATGACATCCTTACAAATTGCGAAAATATTTGCATTGTCAATGTTGTTGGTGTTATTTAAATCCAATTTAATGTATTTTTTCCTTAACTGTTGACGCCGAAACATATCCGTACGAAGAAACGAATTTAACAGCTGTGGTTTTGTGCATGTAGAAAGGTATTGAGAGAATCTTTGCTTGAGATCTTTACCATAGATATTAATCCCATCAATGTGAAGATTAACAATAAGGGTTGGTGAGATTAGCTCAAAAAGATCGTCTTGGGTACAAAAGACATGATCAACCACAACACCAAGCGCTTTGTCGAGTTTTATCAGGTCACCGGAAAGTTTCATCATTTCCATATAACTAACCTGATCTTTGTTATTCAAAAGAAGAACACTGTCTATGTCGCTTTCAATCTGAATTTTCTCTCCTCTCGCAAGACTTCCAAAAACATATAAGGATTCTATTAGCTCCTTACTTTCCGTCGAAACAGTTTCATCAAAAGTTTTAGTGAAACTCTCAAGAGTTATTTCCATTAGATTGAATATTTTTATAAATTGTGATCATATTTTGGGTGAGTGTGTCGACATTAAATTTATCCACAACAATCTTTCTTCCTGATTTTCCCATCTTTTCTCTAAGATTTTGATTCGATACTAGACGGGAAAGGTTTGTCGATAGGTCATTAATATCATTTTCAGCAGAAAGATAGCCACTCACTCCGTGTTGCACAACTTCAGGTATACCTGTGTGCCTTGTAGATATTATCGGTATTGAGCATGATTGTGCTTCAATTATCGCGGTCGGAATACCTTCGTCATCTCCCTCAGACGATAACATACTCGAATGTATGTAGATGTCTGAATTTTGATATTCCAGAACTACTCTGTCTTGCGTCAATTTTCCCAAAAATATCACAATATCTTTAATGCCACCCTTCCGGATTAGTCTCTCATATTCAGTTTTCATTGGGCCCTCTCCGATTAATTTATATTTTAGTGAAGCTCTTAGATCTTTAGGTAAGATTCCAATTGCTCGAATTGCGTCCTGGAATCCTTTCTTTTCGATAAAACTACCGACCGAGAGGATGTCTACTGTATTATTGTTTTTGGTCAGACCTGGAAAAAATAATGATGTGTCCACACCCATATGATGAGTTATCAATTTTCTGGAGTCGCATCCCATACTTGTCAATTCATTCTTTATATAGTCCGAAACAGGGAGAATAGTATTTGCCTTCTTAAATACAGAACTAAACCCAGTATTTGAAATTGACCACGTTCTGGGTGTAACGCTAGAGTGAAAAGAAACAATCACCGGAGCCAAAAAGTCTAAATTCGAAAGGAGCTCTTCACCTAAGTTCCCCCACTGAATATGGATTAAGTCCGGATTATATACATTTATTCTTTGGTCTATCAAACTGGTATCCAATTCACCAGATGGCTTTCGTGGAAAATATTCAACCTTTTCAGATAACTTATACTTAATGACGTCTGGATGAACAATTGTCTCAAGTGAATCATCTTCGTATGCTTTAACTACAGAAGGATTTTTTAGAGCAAAAATCCTGACGTCAAAACCGTTGTCGATTAGTCGAGTTATTCTATTCAGGATGAACGTCTCTGATATTTTGGGGAAAAAGTATGTAAATATTACTATTTTCATTGAAATATTACGAAAAAAATTCTATTGTCATCGAAGAAGTTATCGTGATGAAATAATTATATAATTGGCTAGTCCCTGTAATTGTTTTTTAATCCAAGAATAATGAAAACGAATTACCCAGCAATATATATTATATGTCATAAACATGACTACTTTTTGACAAAAATACTTGTTTCAAGCATACGATATTATTATCCCGAAACTGAAATATTTTTGATAAAAGACCAGATTCATGGCCCATTCTCTACATCTGAACTGGAGAAATATTTTAAAGTAAAAATAGTAATTCTTGGAAAAAGACGCTTCGGATGGACTTCTGCAAAGATATTTTTGTTACTTTCTAAAAAATTGAAGGGGGAAAAGATTTTTCTATTGGATTCAGATGTTATTTTTGTCGGTAAAGTATTGGATTTGATAGCACCATATGTTGAGACTAACGACTTCATTATCTCTCCAGAATTTAAACATAAACCCGGAAGCGAAGGTTTCACTAATAACTATTACGATTTTGACTGGTTTAAAGACAAATATTCATCTCTAACATTCCCCGGCTTCACCTTTAATACAGGAAACATTATGATTACTGCCGGTACTCTAAACAAATCAGAAATTTCTCCATATTTCGATGTGGAAAAATTTCCATACTGGACAGATCTTGGGAGGAAAAAATTGCCCACACGAGATCAATCGCTTTTAAATGTTTTATTGCCAATAAAAGTTTCTAAAAAAATATATAATTGGAAGAATCTTCCGTTTATGTGGTGGTATAGGGAAGAGGCTACCAGAGAACTTAAAATTGAAGATGTAGTGTCGGCAAAGTTTCCCTATATTATTCACTGGGCAGGAGGAGTTAGAGTGCCTTTCCTACCCGCAATGATGAGGAGTGATCTCTTACTATTTTTTCAGCGAAGATATTATTCCAAGTTACCTTTTGGAACTATAAGGTTTTATAGTAACTTCTTTATTGAGGGTCTAAAAAGCTACTTATCCCCTTTGAAGCCAAAAATCTATACATTTGAAAAATCACCAAGAAATATCTGGAATTGGATGCACAAATTTAAAAGAGGGTGATTCCTTTTATTGAGGTAGATACGCAAAAGCACAGCTGTCGGTAAGAATTAGTTTGTACCCCTGTTTAATAAGGAGAGATTCGCAATCCTGTTTGTCTGATGGACTTAGATGCTTATGCTCGTAAAGCATCATGGCTGGTTTTATCGAAGTAAATGGAATCTGCTTTATAACTTCAAAATCATAGCCCTCTGTGTCAATCTGGAAATAGTCAATGTCATTAATATTGTATTTAGATAGGAGCGAATGAAAAGTCATACACGGAACTTTCTCTGCCAACAGATGTTTCTCAAAATTAGGAATGGAGTTTCTATGCTTTTCCACGACCTCTTTTCTAAATGACCCCAGTTGGTCGTACCAGTGGGGCATGTTGGAGTCATTATTTTCTTCAATTCTATAAAACAGAGCGTATCCGTCGTGGTCACTAATTGCGATATTCTCGAAAAACAACCCCTCTACACCGTCGTAAGTATTTTGTAACTTCTTAAAAAGGTAAGGAACTGGTTCGACAAGAATCCCTCTCCATCCATACTTGTATACGTAATTATTTATTGGATCACCAGTAATCCCATCGTGTGCGCCGACCTGAATAAAAAATATATTGTCAACCTTATCCGGATTAGAACAATATTCGTTAATAATTTTATTTATCTCAGTGTATTGATTATTTTGGCTCATAAGCTATTCTACACATAAACTCAACAGACTTGTGCCTGCTCCGCAGTCACTTTGGCCGACAGGCCAATGCTGTCTCAATCTGGGATATCAGCTAGTAAAATATTCTCCTAACTAGCTGATATTTTATGGCGAGGATGTGCAATCTGTATAGATTGCTTCGTCATTCCATTCCTCGCAATACCTGCAAGGATCATCCTTGCAGGTGCTAGTAGCAAAGCCAAGCCACCATCCACCCAAAATCCACACGATATACTCAATTATGCCTCCGGATACCTACAAACAACTAATTTGGGACTACAAAATCTCCCCCGCTGAATTTGATTCTATTCTCAGTGGTCAAAGCGAACTGGGTTCCCTAAACCAAGCTTGGGCCATTTCC
>CAZUFH010000047.1:0-669 GCA_964618885.1 uncultured Pseudomonadales bacterium | reverse complement strand
AAACCAAAATTATTCAAAAAAGCTATCAAAGACGGCTATGAATTCGTTCTACAGCGACACTCTCTATCCTATCCAAAATAAAGTCCTTAAAGCAGTCAAGGATATCAATTCTCCATCGCTAAGATTGGTAAAACCTCTAAAGTTGAATTAAAACTTAAATCAACCTCGTATTATTCGCTTCTAGTTGACGACCTACTTAAGGTTGATTTCGTCAACGACACAGGTTTCCGATATGGAGATCCCAAATCATTTCCAATTTTTAACAAAGTTGATAATGTCGAAAATATTTTATCTAACAAGCTATCTGCGTTGATTGGGCGAGATGAGCCAAAAGATGCTGTAGATATCTGGATAATTGCCAAGAACATCTCAGTCAACTGGCCAAAGATATTTCAAGATACAAATTCCAAGGCAGTAGGTATTTTTCCACCAGACATAGCCAAAAAACTTACTGAATTCCCAACCGACCTTTTAGAAAAAATCAAGTGGACTGCTTCACAGCCAAATATTGCAGACTTTTCTGAAGACATCAAAAAGATTTGTGACTCAATTCTTAGTGAAAACACAAATCAGTAGCCACCTCGCCCACCCAGATTAGCCGCCAGTCATCACTTACTACAGGCTATCCGCTCCACCAGTTCTTCTTACAGCCACCAAAGAATATAAGAC
>CAZUFH010000046.1:0-7823 GCA_964618885.1 uncultured Pseudomonadales bacterium | reverse complement strand
TGGCAGTCGAAAATAGCTGATGTAAGACCGAAGCAAACCCCATTGAATTTTTTATTTCACTATTTACTACCAGGCCCTGTGGCAAAACAAGCTGGTTGTACTTCTCCAGTCTTTGTCCATCAAAAGACACTTGAGACAGCTCAATAAAATTATCGTTAAAATATAGTCCCAATGACGGTTTGGCAGGCATGTATCTATTTAATCTTACTAATATTCGCGAATATTCACAACATTCCAACCTCCACTGTCCGGCACCACTATAGCCCGCGCTAAACTAGGATCGTATTTAATCGTGGAGTTGTTTTTGATATGAATTTTCTTTCCAAGAATTCCGTTAATTTGGGAATTAGATCCCACATTTATGCATCCATTGATTGCCACAAAAACCACGGTTGCTGTATTACTCGTCATGTCTATCGCCGGAGAGGAACAATCCACACTTTGGTTCTCAGATATAAAAATAATACCCGATCCTTGGGAATTGCGATCAAACTGTACATTGCTGCTGGTTACTACCCTACCTTTTATGGCTGGGTTATCGGGATCGGAAGCCACAATCATGATCGAATTTTTACCAACCTCTTCACTAGTAAATAAAGTGTTGTTCTGAGAAATATTCACGTCACCTTTCACCCACAACGGTCCAGTCACCGTCAAGTTTACTCCACTTGGCACATTGAGATTTCCATTGATTTTTCTATTCCCAATGTTTCTTGTCCCGTTCGAACAGTCTGTTCCATCCGAGCTTGCTACATTACAGTCACCTTCCCAGACACCCCCCTGAAGTGCCCTATCCCTCCAATAAGCCGCATCCACACTTGTCAAGGCGGCCGGTACCGGTGGATCCGATATCGAAAAGGATCCGGAATAGGGACAGTTTGTAGGCGGCACGCTAGCTCTTACGTTACCCTCAACTAGGCAGGCTGTTAAAGTATTTGCCCAAGCATTCTTTTGGATATATAACCCACCTGTATCAGGAGAGCTCAGCCCTCCTATATTTCCAACAGCCCAGACACTTCCCAGAATTTTTGATCCGGCATTCCCAGAACTGGCCCTTATACCCAGTACGGGACCGTTGGAATACACGTTTCCTTGTGTATTGTTGTTCCCGGTCACTGTAGTATTTCCCTCCAGTTCAAAACCGCCTTCACCAGCCTGTGCCGCAAAAACAAAACTCGCCTTACTCGAAGATGAGGCAATGGTCACCTCCAGGTTCTTAATAATTCCTTTAGCAAAACCGGAAGATTTTACGATCTTTTGATTGCTGTCTCCCGTTACCGAAGCCGAGACAGTTGCCCCATTTGCCAAATTAAGTCCGACTGTGTAGCTCTCTCCAAATTCTTGGTGCGCCCTGACTCGATACATTATTTCGTCAATACCAGACCAAGCGGCATACCAAGCTTGATTCGTGTCGGTGATCGTATCCTCGATCTGAACATTACTGACAGATAGGGTGCTACTGGCCAAGACACTCATGATCGACACCAAACCCAAAATCAAGACCAGTACCAAACTGGCCTGCCCTCTGTCGTTCATGTCATCGCGAGTGAAACGTGGCGATCCAGAGAGGGAATGGATTGCCACAGCACTTCGTGCTTCGCAATGACGAAATATTTTACTTAAATAATTTAAAAGTCGTGTTTCCATCAATCAATCAAATTTACAAACGATTCTGAAAACGTCGTTTCATAGACATCAAAAGGTAAAATAGTTTTTATCGAGCCACTCACATTGACAATTCGGCCACCAGTCGTAATAGGGGAGAAGGCAAAAGAGATCGAATCTATCTTAGTCTCCGTCGCAAAAAATAAATCCGTAGGGTTAGGGTCGGGACTGCAACCATTTTGGACAATCTTAGAATACTTCATATTTTTGTTCGCGGCGTCATAGACAAAGCTCCAGCACTCACCCTGAGACCTCAGAAAAATCTCGCTACCTCCACCCGAAACATTCTGAGCGTTCAAAACAGCCTGTCGCAGCAAACGCTCGAATACCCTTATTGCTTCTTGGGTTTTAGTTGTTGAGAGGGTAAGGTCACGCAAATTCAAACTCAAAAAAAGCATATTTACTGAAGCCACGCTAACCAAGGAAACAATTGACATAGCTAGTATCGTTTCCAGCAGAGTAAACCCTTTCTGATGCTTAATTTTACTTTTCATCGCCAGTAAGTAAGTAGTGAGCTCATAATTATTTCTTTGTTTTGGCCAGCCTGTAACCAAGCTATCTTCACTTCTGCATTCAAGCTACCAACATCGTAAACACCACCCTCAGAAGTGATGTCACAGACCGCCGTGAAACAAACCATACTTCGTTGAACCGGACTCAGAGTAATAGTCCTGGTAAAGTTTCCAATCGTTTCTGGTCCCGCAGCCAAACTCCACTTACTCCCGTCAAAAATTGGGTGAAATATCCCCGGAGTTAAATCTAAAAAATTTTCTGCACGCAGGTTTAAAAGCACTTCGGTTGCTTCAACGGCCAAAGAGTTCGCTTTTGTCCGAAGCTGATTGATATTTACGCTTGCCGTGGTCAATCTGTTGGCCGAGACACTACCCACCGCTAGGACCAGCAAAACCGCGACCGACACCATGGCTTCCACCAAAGTAATGCCGGCATGTTGGGCACTTTTAGTTAACGAGGCCATTGTTTAGAACTATAATATTTTCGGTTTGACTCCCGATAAAAAGATTGATAGAACAAGACAAACAGGAAGCTAGACCTCCTGTTATTGGGGTAAAACTCCAATTAATAGATTCAGGAGTTACTCCGACTCCGATCGGTATCTGGTACCGCGAAATAACTTTTCCGCCACCTTGTAAGGACACCACCCCTCCAGAAATACTAATGTTATATATCGCCTGATTCTTATTGGAAACAGCCAGCTCCCGACCAAGCTGAAGCATAGCTATTATTTCATCGGCTGAGCTCCTCAAGCGAAAAGTATTCTGTAGTCTGGACAGATTTACGACTCCCACTGTCGTTATGATCATGGCCAAAGTGAGTACCAGAAGCAATTCAAACAAGGTAAAGCCACCATCGTCATTGCGAGGAGTTTTGCGACGTGGCAATCTATATAAATTTAACATCATTTCAAGGTCGACGTAATTTTATAAATCGGCAATATCACCGCCATCGCTAGCCCCAAAACCCCAAAACCCAAGACAAATACCATGACCGGCTCTATGAGAGTCAATATGTTCCCTAAAATATTCTCCAATTCGTCTTCATAATACTGAGCCAATTTGTCTAATGTGTCACCTATTACCCCCGTTTTCTCCGCTCCTTTGATTAGGCGGGTCATAATTGTGGGAAATAGCTCCCTCTCCACTCCTATCGCGTCCGCCAAGCTCGTCCCCAAGGTCAAACGATCTTTAATTCTCACACAAGCATCGCTATAAAGTGGATTTCCCAAGCTGGCAGCCAAGATATCAAAAGACGTTACCACATTTACACCATAATTATAAAAGCCAGCCAATACCCGCGCGAAACGAGCCTGGTTGTATCTTGAAACCACCAAACCCACCAAGGGTAGCTTTAAGCTTATTCGCCCTAGCCACCTGCTTCCATAATAGCTTTTTAAAAAAACCGAAATACCAGCGCCCAGTATTCCTAAGACCACCAGAACCACATACCAATACTTGGTGCCAAAAGAAACTACCGAGACCAATATCAAGGTAAATCCGGGTAATTCCTGTCCAGAACCTTCAGCAAAAGTAATAATTTTTGGAATGATCGAAACACTAATGAAGATCATGACGGAAAACATGGCCACAATCACTACCGTCGGGTAGATTAAGGCCGATCGAACCTTTGTTAGTAAGCTATTCTCTCTTTTCAGGAGTACCGCTAGATAACCAAGACTGTCGTCTAAGGTGCCGCTATTTTCACCGGCGCTGACAATAGCTAGGTAAGTCGCATTAAAAACCTTTGGGAATCGGGCCAAAGAGTCAGATAACTTGCTCCCAGATTGAACATCTTGCATGATCTTGTTGATCAAGACTGCCGAGCCTACCTTGCTTTTTTCGTCTACGAAGGTTCCCAGAGCATCAATAAGTGGCAGCCCAGCCTTCACCATGGATGACAGCTGGCTCGTAAAGAGAATCTTTTCCTGAGGGCTCATTTTCTCGGACATTTCTTTCGACACTTGTGAGAAAAGCGTACTCAAAACACCCCATCTAAGTGGTTTTCGCGCATTGAGACTTACGACCGTGATTCCCTGTTCGGCCAAAATCGTTTGAGCTTCCACTTCCGAATCGGCCATCAAAGACCCCTTCTTAAACTGGTCTCTACTTACACCGGTGTATTCAAATTCAGGCATTTAATCTCTAGTTACTCTTAATACTTCTTCAAAAGTGGTAATTCCCTTTGCCACTTTGTTGATGCCATCCATCAGCATTGTTTGCATTCCCAAATTAATGGCCGCCGCTTTAATTTTACTGGCCGAGGCTTTTTCCAGTATTAGCTGACGGATGACTTCGTTTACCGTAAACATTTCATAGACACCGGTACGTCCCGAGTAGCCTGTGTATTTACAAAAGTCACAGCCTGGTGCCACTCTGATTTCGGCTGGAATCAGTTTGGTAATTCTCACTCTCTCAGCCTCATCTGAAATATTTGAAATGATGTAATCCGCGATCTTGGTATCGTTTGGTTTTAACACTTGGCATTTTGGACAAATCTTTCGGACCAGTCTTTGCGCAATGACCAAGTCGAGTGTGGAAGCCAGCAAAAAGGGCTCGGCCCCCAGATCGATCAAGCGGGGAATAGCACCAGGGGAGTCATTGGTATGCAAGGTAGAAAGTACCAGGTGACCCGTCATTGCTGCGTTGATTGCCATACTGGCAGTCTCTGAGTCACGGATTTCACCCACCATGACTACGTCTGGATCTTGGCGTAGAAGTGCCCGCAAACCCTCGGCAAAGCTAAAACTAATTTGAGTATTAATTTGAGTTTGATTTACTCTTCGAATTCTGTTTTCCACCGGATCCTCGACCGTCGAAATGTTTATTTCTCCGGTATTTAAAAGGTTCAACATCGTATATAGATTAGTCGTCTTCCCCGAACCAGTGGGTCCCGTAATCAATATCATGCCATGCGGACGGGCAATCGCTTTCTTGATGATCAAGACGCTCCGGTCATCATATCCAAGGTCTTCCAAAGATAGCGACAGTTCCCCACTTTCCAAGATACGAAGAACTAGTTTCTCACCCTCCACCGTCGGTAAAATTGAAATTCGAAGACTCACCACGTCACCTTCGTCCGACTCAAACTTTAATCTTCCGTCTTGAGGCAACCTTGTCTCATCCAGTTTTAAAGAAGACAAGATTTTAAACCGCGCCACAATTGCCGGGTGAAGACTCTTGGGAAGTGTGATCATGTCGTGCAAGACACCATCAATTCTATAACGTACCAATACACTGTCCGACAATGCCTCAATGTGGATATCAGATGCCTCAGCGATGACAGCGAACTCCAGCATCCTCCCCACAGCCGAGATAATTGAAACATCTTCAGCCAGCTCTTTAGGGGTTGCGCTTCCCGGACGCTGTTTGGCTACTTGTTCGATTAGTTGCTGAAAGTTTTCCGTGAGACTAGATTTGTATTGATGGAGTCCAAACTTGATATCACTCTCAAAAGCAAAAAAGGGGATTACGTTGAGCCCTGTAATCTTCCGGATAAAATTAATTGTTTCTAAATTTGTTGGATCCATCATTGCAAGGTGCACTATAAATCCATCTTTTCCTATAGGAACTACCCTTCTTTCTTGAGCCAGCTCTTCTTTAATTAATCCTAAAATTTCTTTAGGTATAATAGCGTCTTTCAAATTTGCATACCCCATTCCGAGGTGCTTCCCAATCAGCTCCCCCAATTTATCTTTGGAAATCAATCTTCTACCGATCAACACATCTTGAAGGGCTACGTTGAGGTGAGTCGCAGTTTTTTGCGCCGCCAATAGATCTTCTTCCGGAATCACATAGGCAAAACGTACCAATTCATAGACATTCAAGTTCTGGGCAGCCATAAATTCAGTTTACTATAAAAACCAAATCGACGTATCTGACTCCATCTATAAGTCGTAGTAGTGACTTGTCAAGAATTCAACTGGTGACCAATCGTCAGTCAACACCCTTCTTTCGGAATCATTAGGCTCAATTTGGTCTGAACTCACAATCATCGTTTTATCCGAAACATTTGCAAAAGCAATTACCATCAAGTTCTGAATTGCTTTGGGATCTAAGTCCTCTGTTACACGAGTCTCCACCTGTGGAAATACCGATTTCAAAGTGTCAATTTCAGCACCCCAAAACAACGAGTTGGCTCCGGACCTGGCGGAAACCATATTTATCATCAAAAACCCATTTTCGGTGAGATGATCTTTTAGTTCCACCATAAATTCCTTCGTAGTCAAATGTGGTGGTGGCGTTAGTGAGCTAAACGCATCTAAATAAATTACCTCATATTTATTCTTGGAGTTTTTGATAAATGATCTAGCGTCCATGTGATATATGGCCAATCTTGGATCGTCTTTGAGAAGAAAGTACTTTCTAGCCAGTTCGGTCATTTTCGGGTCAATCTCCACTACATCTATCGTGGCCAACGGGTTCTTTGTCAGAAAATTCCTCGGAAAAGAATAGCCACCGCCGCCAATCATCAAAGCCTTCTTAATTTCCGGAATTATTAAGTAAGACCAAGCATAAGCCTTGGTATATTCAAAATACAGCTCATCCGGATTATTCAAATCAATCGCAGATTGAATTCCCAGATTATCGGTACCCATAGACAAGATATTTTTGTCTTTATCATCTTTTCGAACCCTCACCAAAATTCGGCTATACACAGAATCAGTGTCCTGAAGCACAGATAATCTAAAAACACCCAAGCCTTGATTAAATAGAAAAAGCGACAAAATCAATAGACCGAGATTCACTTGCTCCTTTTGCACCTCAAACGTACAAAGATATGAGATCAAGATCAATACCAGAGAAAGTCCGTAAAGCAATCCGCTATTTCCAAACGTAGGAATCAGGTAAAACCCCGCCAAAAAAGTTCCGACAATACTACCAAGTGTCGATAGGGCATAAAGATTCCCCACCACCTTGCCGGTCTGATCTAGGCTCCTAAGTCTAAGTCTCGCTGCATAAGGTGAAACTATTCCCAAAATAAAACTAGCCGGACCAAAGAGTATCAAAATAGACACCAAAGAAGCTGAACTTAGGTCCCGCCCAAACAAAAAAGCGATGTAAGACAACAGAGGCTCCTTGATAAAAGCACTTAACAGAGTTAGGCCTGATGCCAGTAAAATAAAATACCCAAGAGCTCTGTAGCTTTGAAAACGATCGGCTATCTTGCCCCCAAAATAATAACCGGCACTCAAACTTCCCAAAATAACCCCTATCAAACTAGTCCACACCACCAAAGAGTTACCAAAGTAGGGGGCTACCACCCTCGAGGCCACCAGTTCAAGTATCATCCCCACCATTCCACACGAAAAAACGATCATTTCCAGACGTATCTGCTCAAATATCTTTATTTTCACTAAAATAATTATAATAGTTCATGGCCCCCAAGACAGGGGAGACTATCGAGACTTTTTGGCCGGGAAAATCTCTATGCAAATTTATTATGAATTTGTCATAGTAATAGTGATTTTTAAACAGGCTGCCCGCCAAAAATACCGGTAGCAACTCCGGGGACATTGACTCGTTGACTGTAGTTACCATCCGGACCAGCTCCATCGATTCATCAGTCACTAGACGCCCAGCTTCACTCTCACCCCTCTCGGCGGCAATTAAGATCAATGGAGCAAATTTTGCAATCTCGGCTTT
>CAZUFH010000045.1:0-7960 GCA_964618885.1 uncultured Pseudomonadales bacterium | reverse complement strand
TACGGTGTTTTAGGAGAAACCCACCCAGAATTAAAGAAGGTGGAGTGGTGAAGCCGATTAGGTAGTTGCTCAGGTTTTTGGGTGTCACGTCGTAGACATAATTTATCCGAGGAAAGTTTTTTTGATGAATGGCACTTTGAACTGTACCAATGATAGATACTTCAGCAGCAACCGCGGCTCTGGGAGAGAGATGACTATGGGTGGTGAGTTCGATGACATGCTTGATGGAGTCCGAGGGTAAGCCAGGTAAAAAAGGTGAGCCCTGAAAAAGTAACCAGCTAAAATCATTGTTCATGGCTATTTCCCCATTGGACATTGGAAAGGATCATCAAAAAGACGGGCAAGGCTAGAATAGAGATGCTTACTAGCCTGTCGTCAGGAGGGGTGAGAGATTCGGCAATCTTGCTATTTGCGATCCAGCCGACCATGTCTGCCGCGAGTAAGAGGGTAGGTGGAATAAACAGTCCAAAGATGTACAGATTGGTTTCTTCCTCGGTGATGTCGAACTTTTTCGCGACCCAAACTCTTTCGGCGTTTAAAAAAAGAGGGTGCTCATCGATGATAAATCTGACTTCGTGGGCAACGGCAATGGAGGGTGCATAGCCTTCGGTGCCGGTGAGATGCATTAGTCGCCAGAGGGATTGAGTGTCAAACGTGGGTAAAAAGGGTGAGTATGGGTACAAAACCTGGCTAAAACTGGGATGAATTCTAGGCGGTATCACAGTGACCTCCTGTAGATGTTAAAGGGATGAGATCCGCTGATTGTATCACTCACCCAAGCGCTCTGGTTGTAGGCTCAATATAAAATTTCACCTGGATGCCGGATCAAGTCCGGCATGACAGATTTGGTTTTGAGTCGCTATGCTCTTAGCTAGCGGTAGACCTGATCGTGAGAGCCGACTGCGATAAAGATAATCTTGTCATTGTTTTTGATAAAGAGAACTCTTTTGGAGAACGTCAATGAAAAGGAGTAAAAATCTTTGAGCTTGCCGGTGAGCTGGTGAGTCTTAAGATTTGAACCGAAGGGGTTAGCTCTAAAAATTTCAATCTTTTTGGACAGGAGGATTTGTTCTTGACGAGGCAGGCTTTGAACCATCTTGATGAATTTTGAGGAGTACTCAACTTGCATTGGTGTCGAGGATGTCCAGTAAAGTCTGATCTGCTCGAGGGGTGATGGTTTTCTTTTGATTGCTCTCTTGAATGGCATTGGTTGCTAGAGACATTAAATATATCTCCTCTAGAGTCTGAAGATCTTTTTCTCGAGATTCAAAAGAGTTGATATCCATAATGATAATGTCTGGCTTGCCGTTGCTTACGATAATTAGGGGTTTGCCCGATTTTTTGAGACTAGTAACTAAGGGGCGATAGTTGCGTTGGAGCTCGGCGACGGTGGCGATTTGGGTAAGGGTATTCATATGTATCTATATATTATCGTATGTATAGCTATATGTCAATATCACCGAGAGACCGTTGAATAACTTTGTCTAGTCATCCTCGCGAAAGCGGGGATCCATCCAAGAAACACCAAATTAGGTACAAAAACTAATTTAATGGATTCCCGATCAGGTCGGGAATGACAAATTGCTGTATTACTCAACAGTTACGTGGAGTGGGATCCTTCGGCTGCGCTCAGGATGACGGTTACGTCAGTTTGATCGTTTTTATGGAAGAGTGGGAGAGGGGGGAAAGAATAGTGGTGTAGCCGAGGGACTTAGCCCCTTTTATCATTTTGTCCGTGAAGCCCACTTTGCGAATTTCTCCTAAGAGACCAAGCTCGCCGAAGCAGATGGAGTTTTCTGGTAGAGGTTTGTCTTTGACCGAGGAGACGATAGCTAGGGCGATGCCCAGATCGGCACCTGGATCTTTTATGTCCATACCGCCGGTGACATTCACAAAAACGTCCTTGGTGGCGATGGCCAGATTCAGGTGTTTGATCAGAATGGCGCAGATAAGCTGGAGACGATTACTCGAGATACCCTTGGCGACACGACGAGGAATAGGCAAGGGAGAAGAGACGACTAAAGCCTGGATCTCGACCGTGAGAGGGCGGGTACCTTCCATAATCATGGTTAGGCACGAACCGGGAGCGTTTTTGACCCGTCCTTCCAGCAAAATGGCACCGGGATCTTTGACCTCGATCAGGCCTCCACCGTCCATACGGAAGATGCCGGTCTCGTCGGTGGGTCCGAAGCGGTTTTTGACGGTGCGGAGGAGCCTGAGGAGGTGCTGACGATCTCCAGAAAGCTCTAGGACGGTATCTACCATGTGCTCAAGCATTTTGGGGCCCGCAATATCCCCGTCCTTCGTGACGTGCCCCACAATGATCATGGGGATGGAGTATTCTTTGGCGGCTTGGATGAGATAGGAGGCGCTGTCGCGGATCTGGGAGGGTGAGCCTGGGGTGGTGGGGTTCGTGGCCGTGGAGACTGATTGGATAGAGTCGACAATGACCAAAATATTTGACATTTTAGATTGTACATTGGACATTTGATCCTTGATTGCGTCGATGATGTTTTCGACACATGAGGTGTTGAGGAGCTTGATGTGATCGTGGCCTTTCTGAGAAAGACGCTGAATCCGGGAAGCTACTTGGGCTGGGTTCTCTTCCGAACAGACGTAGATGACGGTTCTCTGGGAACCAGAAATCCCTTTCCCTGCTGGGGGCGGGGTTTCTCCCTTTGACAAGGCAGAGGAGGAAGATGCAAGAAGAGCAAGCTGGGTGAGAAGGGTGGACTTACCGATACCAGGCTGGCCAGCCAGGAGGTAGACACCACCTTTGGTGAGTCCGGGTCCCAGGACGCGATCAAACTCACTGATACCGGTGGAAAAAGTGTAGCCTGTCTGAGAAGACAAGGCGGACTTGACTGAGAAGCTTTCGGCTGGTTTGAGAGTGACTTTTTGACCGGTTTTGGTCTTGGTAGTCTTCAGAAAAGGGGTGGCCTCGACGAGAGTGTTCCACTCGTGGCAAGCTGGGCACTGACCCGCCCACTTAACGAACTCATTGCCGCAGCTGTTGCAAAAGAAAATGGTGTTGGACTTGGGCATCTGGGGATGATTATAGCTGTATTTGTTACTTGTAAAATTGGTATCTATGGCTTATAATACGTGAAGTATCATTGAAAACTAAATAAAACAGGAGCAAAAATGGGAATTTTCTTAAGAATTTGGGGTGTGGTTCTGGGTTACGGCATTCCTTTTGGAATGACCTATGCCTATATCACGGACATAGATCCGAAGACAAAGTCAGTGTATTTGGCTTTGATAGCCGTATATGCGGTGATATCCAGCTTTCTTATCATTCTGGATGATTCTCAGAAGTGGTCAGCGATCATCATTCTGTCAGTCGGACTGATAGACTCGTACTTGATCTATCAGTACAGGCAGCCGCTTACCTCGCTTGCGATGTTGCTACCTTTTTTAGTTCATCTGGCAGCGACCCTCACTGACTCTTTTGGTCCAAACGAGCAGCCTGCTTAATTGTGTAATTTGACATATCGACATCATAGGAGACAAAAAATGAAGGAAAAATTGCAGGATTGGGTAAAGGGAGCCTCAAAGTGGGCACCTGTATATGTATTTCTTTGGTTTGCCGGGTTTATCGTTCCGGTCGCCACGGCACTCCTCTTGACTGGAAGGCCTGAAGTGCTTATGGCTCTTGTGCCGTTTGGGATTGCCATGATATATTTCCGCTATTTGGATGGAACCTCATTGGTCCTTGGATCGTTGGTTTCCATTTCGGTTGGTGGATTGATCGTTCTGGCGCTCATTCTCGGCGGCGGTCCATGGACTCTTGCCGCGTTGCTGTACACTATGCTTGTGCCGGGATTAATTAATATAGCTTAGTTAATTGGACTCTGGGAATACCCGGAGTCCTTTTTTGTGTAAAAAACCCACCTATCATGGTGGGCTTTGGTGGGTTACTTGTTTTCGGGAGGGAGATAGGGAGGTCGGCTATAGTCTACGCTTAGCCAGCTGGAGTCTCCGGTCTGCTTCGCTACTTCTAGAGCCAGTCCAAAGAAGATTCGCTCGGCTATCTCTATACCAGCAAGGAAGTATTCGTCGTTAGAAAAAGGATACTTCCTGAGGAACTGAAAAATTAGGGTGGCAGAGGGGTCGAGGGTCAGGAGATTGCTGGTGGCGTTGATATCTTTTTTCATTTGTTCCTGCACTAGAAGATTTTCCCCCCGGTGGGTAGTGGCGAGGATCTGTTCGAAAAGATCCCATCGTTCTTCTCGGGTGGGGACTTGACGACAGACAGCAGAAGCAAGAATAGTTTCTAAAGAGTATTGATAGCCCAGAGTGAGATGGTGAAGGTCTATCTCCTGGGCTCCGAAGGTGGCGATCGTAGTGTGATCCAAACGAAGAAGAGTGGTGTGGACCATCATGATGGGATCGATGACCTGGGCGATGGCGGCGGCCGGCTCGAAAGTTTGCTCTATGTAGCCCATGATATTTCGCATGACAGCAGTTAGATCGAACTGGGGTAAAAATGGTGAGCCTTGGAAGACTAAACGATCATCGGACATGGAGAACCTCCTAAAACTATTCTGATGGTGATGGGGGGTCGAGCTTGGGCTTAGTAGTAATGGGGATGCTAGCAGATGCAGTAGCCACTGGGCGAAGGGTGCCTTGGGTATCGAACTCCCAAGAAAATAAAACATTTTCATCATGCTGATTGGCCCAAGCTAGATTTTTTTGCAAAATATCGAGAGCAAAAGCGTCATCTTGGTTTGCTTGGATAAGAACCTCGGTGAGAAAGATGAAGTCAGCTTTGGAATAGGGATGATTTAGTAAGTATCGGGGATCGAATAGATCATTCACAAGAGCCTCCTGTTTTTAAAGAATGGACTTGACTGGATTATACAGTTCCAAATATTTTAAAACTCAAAAAAACAAAATCTCAAAATATTGTAAGTTTTTTGGGTGTGGTGGGGGGTATATTGGGAGGAAAATGAAGCTAAAATCTATATGGGGTAATGATGAATTTGGCTATAGGTTGAAGAACGTGACAAGATATGTTATATTCTCCTGTAGATAGGGATATTCCTTACAAATATGAAAAATCTGCTCAACCGTCTGGTGAATAAACGTAAAAAATCGATTCGCTTGTCGGTAAACTTAAAAAATACTAGCGCCTCTCAAATTTCAAGGCTTGGCCGACTTGGTCAGAGCTTGATTGTGATGAGCCGTTAGAAAAAAGATCTCTCCGCCAAAGGCGGATCAGCCTATGGCTGAAGATTACAGATCTCAGTTCTCAGTTTGGAGATCTTAGGACATTTAATTAGGGAATTTTTGGCAGAAAAAAAGCAAAATCACCGTAGCCTAACTCGAATGACTTTGCTTTTCTTTTTCTAGTTATTGTCTGGACAGTAGACTTTAACTGAATACAGATTAACACCGGAAAAATAGGGTGTCAACTGTAACAAAAGGCCTCAGAGAGGGGAGTGATGACCAGTCGGGCAGGCAGGTCGTCACCCTCACTGTGAGGCTTTTTTGTTGTAGAATAGTGCCTTAGAACACTGACAATGAAGGAGAAAGAATGGCAACTTCTAAACCCGTAACTTATGTTCCCATGTTGATCGAGGCTTCGATAAGTGGTGCAATTCGACGTGTCAATTGTAGAGAATTTGTGGCTCAGAATGGTGAAAATATTTATGGCATGCTGGCCCGCCTTGGTGAAGAAGGCTACGGTTTGGTAAGTATGGTCGTAGTAAAGGATGTAAACGGTAATCAATCTGTTTTGTATGCTTTGCAGCTCGAGAATCGGAAGGTATCCCCCTAATTTATTTAGGGGGCTTTTTTGTGCTTTGAGAGGATGTATCCGATAGTCAAGACCAGAAGTGAAAGAGGAATAATAGCGAGGCCGATGAACTCGAGGTACTGAGGGAGGTAGATGATGACGACGGAGATCGGTGTGTCCGGATGGATTCCCGCCTTCGCGGGAATGACAGTATTTAGGTCGTCAATTAGTGGGTTTGGAAAAGACCAGGAGTTGTGCCAGAGACTGGAGTCGTTGTGAGGCAGTTTGATGAGACTGGGATAGGTGAAAAAGATTTTGGTAGTCAGAAGCCAGGTGGGAAGCTGGAGGTCTGCCTGGGTCACCTCTATGGCCTGCCAGTAGGGGGATTGGGTTTGGTAGAGGTTTAGGGAAGGAGGATCTATTTTTATAGATTCCGGGTCGGTGCCCGGAATGACAGAGGTAGGCTGCTGATTACTGATGGAGACTGTGTAGAGGAATTCGGCGGGGTGGGTGGAGGAAAGTGGGTTATTGGTTATTGGTGCGAGGTTGCTGGTGCGGGGAAAATGTTGTGAGGTGGAGACAGAGATAGATTTTATGAAGTTAAGGGGGATGGGGCGGATGGAAAGAGACTTGAGAGAGTTTGAGGTGATACGATTGCCGATTGATTGATTGAAAATATGGAGAGTGTAGCCGGTTGTCTCTTCTGGGTTGGCAACGGGATTTATTATGTATTGAGGAAGTGTACTACTTGATAGACGGTCATAAACGTCACAGCGCCGGGTGAAAAAATTCTCGAGACAGAAAGACAATGGTAAGCCTTTGTCGTTCCTAGCTTCGACAGAGATTAAGTAGTTTAGAGAATGAGGAAGGTGTCGGAGATTCTGATAATCACACTCGATGGCATTCTGGCTTTGGTAAAGGATTTTATTCTCACTTACAATCTTGACGGTTTTACCGCTATTGTATTGATCGCAGTTGAGGTTCTCCGGAAGGAGACTGTTGCTTCCAGGAGTGTTCATAATATCGAAATGAGTTTGAGTCAAGGGAATTGAAACTTGTAGATTTGAAAGATCGCTTATCTCTACTTCTTTTTTTGATATAGGGATCAGTTTTTGGCTGGAGGAGAAGAGAATTGGATGGGTGGAAAGGGTGATATCTCGATATTGAATCTCTTGCACTGATTTGGTGTCTGAGGCTTCCAAGATAAAATTGGCTTGTTGATAATCACCAGTAGAGCTCGTGAATATTTGTGCCTTTCGGGGTTGCTGGTCTGATTCTTGTGGTTGACCAATGATTTCCGAAGCTAGATTTCGACCGGAAATATTGGCGTTGGCTAAAGTCTGGGTTGGAGATGAATAGTTAAAATTTAAAGATATTAACGTATTCTTGGAGATATAGGGAAGAGGGGCGGAGACACAGCCAACGACATCTGTGCCGAGTAAAGAAAGGCTATTGGTAGTAGTAATTTTTTCAATTTTCCGGTTCGGTTTTTGGGTATAGCACTGGATCGCGTCGGCTTGTGAAAGAGTGTCTAGAAGCTTCTGTGAGGTTTCTGGCGTACTATCGTAAAGATTAAGATTGAAGGATTGACTAGAGGGTAAATAAGTGGTGGCAACGAATTCGAAACTGGGCAGATCAGGAACCTCTGCGGGAATGATAATTTGGGAATAGTTTTTGTCTAGCTGAAGAATAAAATTATTTTTTTCCGGGCTGACCGGAATGGTAACTTCCAGTGGGTTTTGGTCCATGTCGATTTGCAGGTTGTTCGCGATGATCACAGGGGTGACCGGAGAAAGTCGCAAGCGAAGGAAATTACCTGCCTTCTGATACTCGACACGAACGGGAAGAAGAAACTCTGAGGTTGTAAGTGATGGGATTTTTAGAGTGATAGGAGAGTTTTCTGAATGAACTTCCACGGAAGTGGAGAGAAAATTGCCTTTTTCTGTCCACTGATTGTTTGGACGGAGAGAGAGGGAGGAGAAGGGGTAAGAGTTCTCAGGTCTCAGTTCCCGGTTGTCAGATAGAGAAAGAAAATTCTGTGGCTTGGGGTCTAGGTTGACTTTGTAAAGATATATTTTGTCGTTGAAATTTTTCTCCAGGGAAAATTTGGAGGAGCTAGTCAGAAATTTTTCTAAAGTGGCCGTGCCCATATCAGTTTGGCTACTGGCTGAGATGACATGTTTGTCCAGCAGGACCCAGTTGATGGCATATTTATCGATA
>CAZUFH010000044.1:461-8021 GCA_964618885.1 uncultured Pseudomonadales bacterium | reverse complement strand
GCTTCTGAGAGGAAATTCCTTGAACCTTAACTATAAGGGAGTAGTCGTTTTCGATAATTTCAAAAGGAAAATCTTTTAGAAAAGACTTGATAAAGTTGATTCTAGGTAGGGCGAGAAAGGGTGCAGATAATACCTGGGAGTAATCGTGGGTGAGTTTGTCTAAATGACGTAATTCTTCTTGGCTGGGCACTAAAGCATTTTAGCAGAGGAATCAGACGTGAGATAATATGAGACATATAAGAGCTTGCTCGTCTTCTTTTCAATAACTTTCGTTATCGAAATATCCAGACCGCGCTTCCTCTTATATTTGCTTATAGCTACATTATCATTTCGCTATAATGCTTAAATATGAACGGAGTACTAAGAATCACGGGAGGTAGGAAGCTGGAGGGGACGGTAACACCGATACCAAATAAAAATAGTCTGGTAGCAGTGCTTCCGGGAGCGATAATGACTAATGAGACTGTCACGTATAAAAATGTTCCAGGAACGAGTGATGTGGCGAAAATACTACAGATACTAAAACTGTTGGGAGCCGAGGTCGATCAAAGCGTGACAGGGGAGATAAAAATAAATTGTGCCGGAGTAAAGTCTTATAAAGTCGATCAAACTTTAGGAGGACAGTTTCGAGCATCGCTGATGTTTGCAGGACCGCTGCTAGCTCGGTTTGGGGTGGCTGAGATTCCCCTGCCAGGTGGATGTGACCTGGGCATGCGTTCGATATCGGCGCACCTGGACTCGTTCCAAAAGGCAGGGGTAGACTTTAAGTATGTAGATGGCTTTGTAAAATTTACCGCTCCAAAGAAACCCGCCAAGTCCTATGACATTTGGCAGTTGGAAGCGAGTGTCACGGCAACTGAAAATCTTTTCTTGTATGCGGCTGGAACCGGGGCTGAGTTCGTAATTACGGACGCTGCTTGCGAACCCCATGTAAACGAACTGCTGAGAATGTTACAAACCATGGGAGCTGAAGTAGGTGGAATTGGGTCGAATAAAGTAACAGTAAAGGGCAATAAAAAATTGAAAGGGGCGACGTACGAACCAGGGCCGGACTTTGTAGACGTAGCCGGACTGATGGTGGCGGCGGCGGTAACCGATGGAAAAATCAGAATAAAGGGAGCTAATGTACCCGAAGTAGTAAATGGCATGATCAACTGGTTTGAACTATTTAATGTAAAAATTGAAAGGGAGGGATTTGATCTAATTGTCAGTAGAAATGGTGAATTGGCGATAGATACAGTGAATTCCGGCGTGCCTTTGGCGGCACCCGGATTGCCAAAACTTTATCCAAGACCATGGCCCGGTTTTCCGGTGGATGCTATTCCCGTGATGGCAGTACTTGCCAGTAAAACTAAAGGAAGGTTGCTTCTAAAAAATTGGATGTATGAATCCGGTTTTGATTTTGTCCGTGAACTAAACGCCATGGGAGCGGATATTTTTGTATCCGATCCAGAAAGAATTATCGTGAATGGACCAGTGAACTTTAAAGGCGGAGTGATCGTCTCTCCCAGTGTGATTCAAGCATGTAAGGCGATCTTTATCGCAGCCCTGGCTGATCCGGTTACCACAGAAATACACGGAGTGGATATTCTCCGAAGGAGATACCCAAACGTCTTTGAAACCTATACCAGTTTAGGGGCAATAATCGAAAGGGTAGATGACTAAAGTCATAAACAAAATTCCATATTTCTCTCAATGGGAATCAAGGGAAATGGTGAATGACGTGCTAAGCCGAATAATATTGGCCCGGGAAGATCCAAAATGGATCGAGTCCGGGGCAGAGACGCCGGAAGAGTACGAGTATTGGAGCTGGAATACCTGTGGTATGGCTTGCTTGAAGATGATCCTCACCAGTAAGTTGGGTGGAAACTACAGAACGATTGAACTAGCAAAAAAATGTGAGACGTACGGAGGTTACAAGCAACTAGGAAAGGAAATTGATGGTTTGATTTACCAGCCATTCTGTAAATTTATTGCCAAGGAATTTGGACTAAGAGCGAGGGTCTTCAGAATATTTTTGACTGTAGGGAGAATAAAGCGTGAAGTTCAGAAAGGAAATCATTTCTTAGTATCCGTAAGTCCGGCTATAAAAAAGGCGGAGAACATTCCCTTGTCAAAGGGAGGTCACTTGGTACTGGTGACTGGTTTCGATGATGATAAAAAAACCTTGTTTATACACAACCCTTCCGGGCTTTTTGGAAAGTCTCAGGAGAACTTTGAAATAGCCGAAAAAGACTTTAAAAGATTCTTTGCCGGCAGAGGGGTCCTGGTGTATTAAAATATAACAATGAATCCAAAAAAAGTGATGGTGGTGTATGGAGGAGTGAGCCCAGAGCACGATGTAGCGGTGGTGACGGCTTGGCAGGTGATGCATGCTCTGAAAAAAGCGGGGTTTGAGGTGATGCCGGTGTATATCAGCAAGGGTGGAAGCTGGTATCTGGGGGATGATAAGTTTCTAGACTCGAAGTCGTATACAAATAACAAAAAGCTTCTCAGTGGGGCAAAAGAGATAATTCTATCGCCGGAAGCGGAGCGAGGGGTGCTCCAAAAGGGTTTGTGGAACTTTGGGATGACGGAGAATCAGCCCGATGTAATCTTCCCGGTAGTTCACGGACGGGGTGGAGAGGATGGGACTCTGCAAGGACTATTTGAGATGTCCGGTATTCCTTACGTGGGTTGCGGAGTGACGGCGAGTGCGGTAAAAATCGATAAATACTTAGCTAAGATAATTGCGAAGTCGATCGGGATTGAAGTCCTGACTGACAAGCTAGTAATAAAAGGAGAGAAGATGACAAGTGCGGAAAGAAAGGCCATAAAATATCCAGTGATGGTGAAGCCAGTGGGGCTAGGATCCAGCATAGGTCTCACCCGAGTGGAGAAAGATAAGGACTTGGATGACGCTCTGGAAGTAGCTTTTTGCTATGACAGCAGAGTAATTCTTGAGGAAGCACTAAAAGACTTTTCCGAAGTAAATATTTCGATCATGGGGAATGGGCCATATGAAGTATCCATGACGGAGCAACCGATAGCCAGTGGAGAAGTGCTGTCTTTCTCAGATAAATATGAAGGTCAAACTAGAACGAAGGGAATGGCAGGGGCCAAGAGATTGATCCCAGCTAGGCAGCCTACGGAGATAATAAAAAAGATTGAAAAATACACCAAGGATTATTTTCGAGCGATTGGTGGTAAGGGAATTGCCAGGGTGGATTATATGGTCTCCAAGTCCGGTAAAATTTACTTTAATGAAATAAATACCATGCCGGGGTCGCTGGCATTTTTCCTGTGGGGAGCGAGTGGAGTGAGCTTTGAAGAACTGGTTACCAGACTAGTTAACTTTGCTCTGGAGGAAAAGGAAAGTAAAAAGAGTCTGGTAAAAACTTTCGAGAGCAATATCCTGGCTGGGTTTGCGAATATGGGACTTAAAGGGGGGAAGGTATAAAAACTCAAAACATGAAAATATTAGTTGGTTCGACTAGTGGCAGAAAGATCAAAGTGGTAGAAAAAGTCTTTACCACTTTTGTTAAAGGGGACTTTCAGGTTTCCGGTCATAATGCTGTATCCGGGGTACCCGAGACTCCATATAACAAAGAAACCTTTGAGGGGTCTAGAAATCGAGCGAGGGACTGTGAAGCTTCTCATGAAGCAGATTATTTTGTCGGTTTAGAATCTGGACTGACAGAGAGATATGGCCAACTTTATGAGGAAGCCTGGGCAACAGTAATTACCAAGGAAGGTAAGGAGTTTTTTGGATATTCAAGTGGACTAAAAATTCCTGATCTGGTGGTCCGAAGAATGAAAGAATCGAAATTGGAACACTGTGAGGTGATGACTCTTATCGAAGAGGAATTTGGGAAACTGCCGAATGATACTTGGGGAACGTATTCCGGTGGATCTCTGTCTAGAGAAGTGAGTTTGGAAGAAGCGCTGAGAAACGCCTTGATGCAAATTATGCCCGGAGAAGGTGCACTTTATCTCAAATAGATTTGTTTAAAAATTGTCGGGGAGGTCGTTTTCCAGAAGGATCCAATCGAAGTCTTTGGATAGTTCCTCTATAAGTGGCCAAAGATTTGTGGAGTTCGGGATGTAGGAAACCGGGATGTTTCGTTTCGGGCGGGAAGACCCCGCCCCTACTGGGGAGGATAAAAGGCCCTGTTCGAGGCTGAGGGTGCGGATGGATTTGCCAGAGAGAATGAATTTATCAAAAACGCCGGAGGCGAGCCGGCCAATCCTTTGGTGGACTTCGACGGTTCTGAGACCTAGCTCGACGATGCCGGGGGTGATAAGTACTTTTTTGCCAGGTAGTCTAGAGAGATCTTGGATCAAAGATGTAAAACCTTCTTCGTTACTGGAGAAAGCATTGTCTATCAGAGTGGCCCGATTGATTTTTTTGAGTTCCAAACGATGGGGCGAGGAAGTGATTTGACTCACCTGCCGGGAGATAATTTTTTCCGGAACTTTCATCATGGTCGCCATGGAGATGGCAGCGACTAGATTGTATAGATTGCTGGTGCCAAAGAGAGAAGAAGAAAAGATAGAATCTTTGTTTTTGTGGGTCAGGGTAAAGCGCATTCCTGATGAGGAAAGAAAGTAGTCTTTGACGAAAAAATTGGCTTGAGGATTTACTAGAGAATAGGTTTGGACCCCGTGATACTGGGAGAGGGTAATACGGGTGGCAATTAGAGGATTGTCGAGATTGACTAAAGCGTGGCTTGGCTGGACAGCGTCAATAAGCTCGAACTTGGCTAGAGTGGTGTTTTCCAGATTTTTGAAACGCTCCAGATGCTGAGTGCCGACGGCGGTGAGAATGGCGTAGTCCGGAGGGACCATGTGGCAAAGCTCTCTGATCTCGCCTCGAATATAAGCACCCATTTCACAGATGAAGATCTTGGTTTTGGAGATTAGTTCCAGATCGACCACCTTAGCGATACCAAAGACGGTGTTGTAGCTTTCAGGAGTTTTCAGAGTTTCTTGCCAGCCGCTAAGAATGGTAAAGAGGAAGTCTTTGACTGAAGTCTTCCCATAGGAACCCGTGATACCGACTACAGAAAGATCCGGGTGTCCGATAATTTCCTTTCTTATCCGACGAATGGTCCGGAGGCGATGGATCTTCTCGTAGGGAATGATTAAAAAGGTGGCAGCTAAGAGATAGATAAAAGGCTCCATAAGAAAGATGAGAAGAGAGAGTGGAGCGACAAAATAAAACCTGGAGAAGAAGGAAAAAATAAGAAGAAGTCCGAAAATGAAATAAGAGATCGTAAGTAAACTTTTGACTTTTTTGGTAACCACCAAAGGCTTTTTGGTGGAAATAAAATAAGTAAAGGGGTGAGAGAGCCACCACTTGAGGAAGCGGAAAGCTGAGTAACCTTCCTGCTGGAGAATGGTGGTTTGGGTTTGGAGGGGTTTAAACATCTCGCTCGACTATTATTTGATTGATGAGGTCCGCAAGTCGGTGGAGGTGGCTCAGATTGATAAAGTGATTGGCCCCGTAGATGACGTGAAGATGACTATCCGGAATATTCTCAGCCAGGTATTTGCCAGTGTTCTGAATAACAAAGTCCTCACTGCCCCAGATAATGTCGGTGGGAAGGTGGAGGTCTTTGAGGAAGGGCTTAAGGTTGTAGATCACGATTTTGCTAAGGACCTTCTTCTGGTATTCATTGGAGTTGCGGTAGTCACTTGGAGTAGACCAACCCAAGAACTTTTCAAATGCGTTGTGCGGGAGAAAGGAAAAAAGTGGCTTGATAATTTTGGTTAACTTGATTTTGATTTGGGTGAGCTTGCTTCTTTCCCGAATGGCGGCTGGGGCGATAAGAATAATGGACCTCAGATCCTTTGGGTACTTGAGGGCATAGTCTATGGTGATCTGGCCGCCAAAAGAGTGTCCGGCCAAGATGAAACTTTTTAGACTAAGTTTTTGGGTGAAGCTTCTGACAAAATTAGTATATTCTGGTACGTCTGGCTTACCCGGGAGTGGTCCGGTAGAGCCAAAGCCGGGAAGATCGAGTAGGATAATTCTGATTTTTGGAGAAAGGAGGTTAGATAGGGGGACCCAGTAAGAGATAGACGAGCCCCAGCCATGGAGGATGACTAACGTGTTTTTTTGCTTGGGATTGATATCCAGGTAATTTGTCAGAACGCCACTCACCACTGTTTGCATTGAGTTGATTATATGGTTGTTCGAGGTGGATTGCCACGGAGTACCTCGCAATGACGAATGGGGGATGGATTTACCCCTTCGGGTACATGCGGCCTGGACTTAAAGTAATACTATATTGACAAGTAATACTTTTGTGATAGTATTATTTTATGTACTTATCAACAGTGACACAAAAAGGTCAGATCACCATCCCAGTTAATTTCAGGAGGCTGCTAAATTTGATGCCCAATGATAGGGTGGTTTTTGAAAAAAAAGGAGGAAAGGTTGTTTTGTCGAAAGGGGTTGATATTATGAGCTTGGCGGGTAAAATGAAGCCCAAAAAAAATATGAATGTTGATCCAGTAAAGGCTCGGGAATACATGGAAAAAAGTTATAAGAGGACGTGAGATTAGTATTGGACACTAATGTCTTGCTGGATTTTTTTATGGAGCGAGACATGGGTAGACACAAGGATTGTGTGGAGCTGGTACGAAGAGTCAGGGATGGAGAGGTTCAGGCGGTAGTTTTGAGTGTGGTAATTGCGGAGCTGGTGTGGGTAATGACGTCGATTTACGGTCTGAAGAGAAGTGAAATTGCGGAAATGGTCCAGTCTGTAGTCCAGATGAAGGGGGTAACTGTGATAGAAAAGTATGAATGGGTGTCAGCGTTGGAGCAATATACCCGAATGAAAGTAAAATTTATTGATGCCATGATCGCTAATTTAAGACAGATTAAGTCTAAAAAATGGACTGTGGTAACGTATGACAAAGAGTTTGAAAAGCTGAATGTGCTGAGGATGACTCCTGGCAGTGTGAAATAACACCTGCAAGGATGGTCCCTGCAGGCTAATATTATTGTCGTAGACGTAGAGTAAAATAGGTTCATGAATTTAAGTAACTTTCCCGATGAGAGCTCGAAAAGGTTTGTGGCCGTGCTGAATAAAAAAGTGGAGATTGGAAAACTGATGAATGCTCTGGGGCATACCACGGCCGGACTAAGTGCCGAAGTGGGGAGTATCGAAGAAATGTGCTTTATAAACTATGAAGATAAAGATGGGGGTGTGCACCCGTCACAGTCACACTACCCATTTATCGTTCTGTCGGCGGATAACTCGAATCAAATCCGTAAGGTAAGAAATGAGGCTATGGCGCGAAAGATTCCCTTTACCGACTTTTCTTCTACTATGTCTATCGGCACGTCTCAAGAACAAGTGGATGCGACGGCAAATACGGCAGAGGCGGATCTGGACTATTGGGGAATTTGTCTTTTTGGAAAGACTGAGGAACTAAAAGAAATTACGGGGAAGTTTTCGTTATTTAGATAACTTGGTGGAGTGAGACCCGCCTGCCGGACGGGCAGGTTGGCGCCCTTCGGCAACGTCAAGGTAGGCTGTCTCGCAATGATGAATGACATGACTGGATGGG
>CAZUFH010000044.1:0-451 GCA_964618885.1 uncultured Pseudomonadales bacterium | reverse complement strand
TTCCTGCCTTCGCAGGAATGACATTCATGGATTAAAATAAGAGGATGGCGAGCTATGACTTTCGAGAAATAGAAAAGAAGTGGATTCCAAGGTATGAGGATTTTGATGGCTATAGAGGAATAGATTTTGAGAACGACGAGGAAAAGTTTTATATGCTGACCGAGTTTCCGTACCCTTCCGGGTCAGGGCTTCATGTGGGGCATGCTTTTGCAATGACGGCGGCAGACGTCTATGCCAGATTCCAAAGAATGCAAGGGAAAAATGTGACGTTCCCCATGGGGTGGGACGCGTTTGGACTACCGACAGAAAACTTCGCCATAAAGAGTGGAAAAAATCCTAAAGAAATAACCAAAGAAGTGACTGACAACTTTAGACACCAGATGAAGAAGCTGGGACTTTCTTTTGACTGGGATCGGGAAGTGAACTCGACCTCTCCGGACTATTACAAATG
>CAZUFH010000043.1:0-8031 GCA_964618885.1 uncultured Pseudomonadales bacterium | reverse complement strand
AGTTTCCCGTGTTCTCTCCAGGCCATCATTCTGCCTGCCAAGGTCATTACTTTTCCCTCATACTTATCGAAGTTTTCTGCGATTTCTCGATTTTCCGCCTCTTTTTCGGAACGGGCTGGGTATAGTTCAATTCCCATCATTTTCAGATTCTCAATCTTCTTTTCTCTTTCCTTCAGTATTTCTTCTAGTCTGCTTGCCATAGCTTCAATTTTAACATGACAGTTTTCTGTGGTATGCTATTTAGCTAAGGAACCTTAAAAAATCTTGGAGGAATTTTGGATATTCAAATTCTTAAGGATCATATACTCGACTATTTCACCTTCGATTTTGATCACGACCTCCTTAGTGATCGGTCAAACAATCCCTTCATCTTTGTATCACTGTTAAACGCTTCCAAATACAACCCCCACGGAGATAGCTTTCGTTTTTACCTTACCGAGCCAGGGAAACCTGCGGTTCATATCGAATTTACCACCTCGATAATGGCGACTGCACTCGCGCTTGAGGCTAAATATCTTCTGTCAAAACCACCAATTGGGCAGCCAATCACAGACGTTGTTGGCTATACCAGGGGTATTTCAGCCGGTAAAAATGAAGTTATCCTCATTACAGTCATCACCAATCCTGATGACGCTCAATTCGTTTGTCAGTCCATCATTCACGAATTACAAATCATTATCGACAGATCAAATTGATCCATTACCCCGCATTACGGCGGGGTTTTTATTTATTCCTTACATCTTCTCCACTGTCTCAATCCCCAAAATTCCCAGACCACTCTTTATCACTAGCCCAGTCACTGCTACCAAGAGAAGCCTCAAGTCTTGTTCCTTCACTCCTATTACCCTATTCCGGTCATAAAATCCATTAAATTTCTGCGAGAGTTCAAAAAGTGTTTGGCATACCAGGTGAGGTGCAAAATTCTTAGCTGCACTCTCCACCATTTCTCCCTCACCAATTTTCAAGACCAACAGTCTAGCCAGTGTTTTCTCATCCTCATTGAGTTTTTCTGTACTCAGTCCGCCTATGGCGGAGAGTTTTTTCATGTTCACACCAGACTTTTCCAGTATTCCTCTCGTTCTTACATAGACATACTGCAGGTATGGACCACTATTCCCTTCCATACTAAGGACTTCTTCCCATTTGAATTCAAAATTGATTTCCGGCGACCTTCGGAGCTCGTTGTATTTCATGGCGCCCACACCAACCTTCTCAGCGCTATCTTCAGAGATTTCCTCTTTGGCCATTAGTCTGGCTTGTTCACCAGATCGAAAAATCAGATCTTCCAGTTTTATGTTTGTCCCTTTTCGAGTACTCATTTTTTCACCCCCCACCGTCATCAATCCGTGGGCTACGTGTTTAAATTCCACTTTTTGAGCGTCTTCCCATAGAAGCATTGCGGCACCAAACACTTGCCTAAAATGAGGTGTTTGTTCTGCACCCACTTCATAAATATACAAATCAGACTTGAGATCAGGATCGTCCAATCTTTTTCTGATTGTCGCCAAGTCTCTCGTGAAATATGTTGTCGTCCCATCCGATTTTCGGAGCATTGCGGGGGGCATGTACTCTTTCCCGTCTTTTTCAAATTTAACTATTAAGGCCCCCCTTTCCCCTACCGTTGCCACCCCATTATCCAATGCTTCCTGGATAATATCGGGCATCATCTTCTCATAGTCGCTTTCACCATATTCATGTTCAAAAGTAACATTCAATTTTTCGTATATTTTGTCAAATTCCTTAATCGATACTGCAATACACTCTTTCCATATTTTCCTCGCATTCACATCTCCATTTTCCAGTCTGGCAAATGCCTCTCTCGCCTTTTCTTTTAGTTCAGGTGTTTCCTCGATTCGTTTATTAAATTCAATATATAAAATCTCTAAGTCGGAAACACTCATCTTAGACACGTCCAGATCCTTTTCCTCAACCGCGGCCACAATCATCCCAAACTGAGTCCCCCAGTCGCCCAAGTGATTATCATTCGTCACCTCTGCTCCACTATGACCATAAAGATTAAAAAGAGCCTGTCCAATAATTGTCGATCTCAGGTGTCCTACTGAAAATCTCTTGGCAATATTCGGCGAAGAATACTCCACCAGTACTTTTTTCCCAGACATAAAGTCAGAGTCCAAGCAATGCTCATCGTTCCTTAACATTTCATTTAATCCCTCTATCAAAACCTTATCCTTTATCCAAAAGTTAATGAATCCCGGTCCGGCAATTTCAATCTTCTCGACAATCTCCATCAGTCGTTCGTCCTCCGTAAGTTTCCCCACTGCTTCTTGAGCCAGTTCCCGTGGATTCTTTCCCAGCTGCTTAGACATCACCATCGCAATGTTCGTGGCATAGTCACCCATCTTTTCATCCCCCGGATGCTCCACCGAAAAGTTGGCAGATCCAAAAATCTCTGCAATTGACCTTTTAATTATTTCTTTTATCTTCATAATCCGTCATTGCGAGGAGTGTAGTCGCGACGCGGCAATCTCACTCCATTAAGTATTTAATAAATCAAAAATCCCTGGCCCAATCAAAGATCAATCTGATTTTACCACCACCTCCTCTTCCTTGAAAAAGTACTTCTTCATTAGTTCCACACCCACAAAGTCACAGAGCAGAACCAAACTTATCCACAAGGTGATATGAGTAGGGATAGACACAAAAGAAAACCATCTTATTCCCCAGTCTAGTGAAGGCAAAAGAATCACAAGGAGTCCTGAAAAAATAGAAAATACCGACAATAATAAACCCGGCTTACTTTTGTAAAATGGCAGTTGAGTTCGGATAGAAAATGTCACAATCATTTCCGATAAAGCCGATTCCACAAACCACGCCGTTCTAAACAGATCAGGCGAAACTCTCCATAAAAAGATCATAGGTAAGATCAATACAAAGTCAAAAAAAGAGCTTATCAGCCCAAAATAAAGCATAAACTTTCCAATTGATCGGATCTCCCACCGTCTCGGTCTTTTGGTAAATGATTTATCTACGTTATCCGTTGACAGCGCCAGCAGAGGAATATCGCTAATAAAGTTTGTGAGCAGTATTTGTTTGGGTAATAATGGAATAAATTTTAAAAATATCGAAGTCAACGCCACCGTAAACATGTTTCCGTAGTTGGCACTAATTGTATTTAGGATATATTTTGTGATATTTCCAAACGTCTTTCGGCCTTCTTCTATACCACCGGCCAGCACCGATAGGTCTTTTTCCAAAAGAACAATATCAGCCGCTTCTTTTGCGACATCGGCTCCAGTATTTACTGCGATACCCACATCAGCGGCTTTGAGCGCAGGTGCATCGTTCACACCATCCCCCAAAAAACCGACCACATGTCCCTCCTTGTTTAAAGTCGCCACGATTCTTTGTTTCTGTTCGGGATTGATTCTGGCAAACAAAGACTTCTCAAAAATTATTTTCTCAAAACTTTCTTTACTTAACTTGTCCAGCTCATCACCGGAAATTACCTCTCTATCAATTAGCTTAAACAATCCCGTGGCCTCAGCCACCCCATGGACAACTTCTACACTATCTCCACTTATAATTTTCAGTTTTACCCCCAGCTTCTTAAATTGTTCTAGTGAGCTCGTCGAACTCGGTTTCAAAGGATCAATAAATAATAGATACCCCAAAAGGGTCAATTCTTTTTCATCGTTCGTTGTCGTTTCACTCTTTTGTATATTTTTTTCTGCCAACAAAATTACTTTTTTTCCTTCATTTTCAAAACTATTGAATTTCTCTTTGAGCTTGTTTCTATCCTTACCCAATTTGCACATTTCCAATATAGATTCCACAGCACCCTTAACAATTAACTTTTTCCCTTCACTGTTTTTAGCCACTACGCTCATTGTTCGTCGTTCAAAATCGAATTCGTTCTCATCAATCAGCTTGTAGTCCTTAACTCTTTCAAATATAGTTTTAGCTTGATCACTTTCCCATAAAGCCTCATCTACTTGATTAGCAGTTTCTCCTCCACTCATAAATCCACTGGAACAAACCAAAGCTTTTACCAAAATCAAGTCATCATCCCCATCAATCGATTTAAACGAATCCAACTTAAAAATTCCTTCAGTAAGTGTCCCTGTTTTGTCTGCACACAAAGTATCGATATTACCAAAGTCTTCCACTGCGATCAATCTTTTGACAATAACTTTTTTCTTAGCCATTTTCATAGCACCATGAGAGAGGGTAACAGTTATGATTACCGGCAATAACTCGGGTGCAATCCCTACCGCCAATGCAACAGCAAACAGAAGTGATTCAAAAACACCCTTGTCCAACAAGGCATTAGTTCCAAAAACAAAAACCGTCAAAATAACTACTATTTTCGTCAAAAAACCACTGAAACTCTTCATCTGTTTTTGAAAATCAGTTTCCGGAGGTTTAGCATTCATCAAGGCTACTGTCTCACCAAACTTAGTTTGCTCTCCGGTTAATATCACCACTCCCTTACCAATTCCTGAATTCACATAAGTTCCCTCATATGCAATATTATTTTCAGGTTTTATTTGTTTCTGGATGGCCTCGGATTCACCAGTCAGGATAGACTCATCTATACTCAGACTATCTACTTCGAATAGCCGGATATCGGCCGGAACTCTATCCCCCACCCTGAGAGTCACTACGTCACCAGGGACCAATAATCTGCTTTCGATCTCCACCCACCTTCCATCACGCATTACTCTTGCCTTATGGGTAATATATTTTTTTAACTTTTCCAAAATTCTTTCTGCTCGGTACTCCTGAAAAAAACCAAAGAAAACGCTCAACAGTACAATTCCTAGTATCACCATCGCATCAACTCTTTCACCCAAATAAAAGTCCACCAGTGAGGCCACCATTAGCAACACCATGAGCCAGTTTTCAAATTGGGACAGAATAATCTTAACCGCGGTTCTTTTTTGTCCTTCCGCCAGAACGTTTTCCCCGTATTTTTTTAAGCGAATTTCAGCATCGCCGGATGACAAACCTTTTTGTTCCACCACTTCATTGTAACAATCATTTCAAATGGATCAACAATCAGTCTCGCTTTCCCCTCAATTCTTGTATAGTAAGTCCATGCCTCAATTCCTAGCGGTATTTCTTACATTGATATCTAATCTTCTTATTTCTCATGGTATACCCTCATTCATCCAAACAGCGGAGAAAGCTACGCCGCCAGACCTGGTTGCACAGAGACTTTCTCAGATGACCCTGGAAGAAAAAATCCGTCAAACTCTAGTTTGCAGTTTCGAAGGTAACGCTCTCGACTCATCCACAAAAGTTTTGGGGAGTTGTGGCAATCTTATTTATTCAAAAAGTAACATTCTTGGTCTTTCCGAGGAGGAGATTTATAAAATCAATCAAGCAATTCACCGTAATGATCCTCTAACTTGGATTATGGTTGATCAAGAAGGTGGTAGGGTTGCAAGGATCCAGGATGGTTCTCCCAGTCCCAGGAAAATGGCCACCGAAAACACAATCACCTACTGGGGGGAGCAACATGGACTTATGTTAAAAAATCTTGATTTCAATATTGATCTTGCCCCTGTTGTTGACATCACCGAAAATAATCCTGTCATTGAAGACCGCTCTTTCGCCGACGATCCCACTATCAATGGACAAATGGCAACTGAATACCTCAAAGCCTTACAAGGACAAGGCGTTCTAGGCGTGATCAAGCATCTTCCCGGTCACGGCCGGGTTGACTCCGACACTCACAAAAAGACCGGGTCATTGGACTACAGTTGGGACGAAATCAAAAATTTTGACCTGACTCCTTTTATAGATACCATTAACAACTCCGGCGCTAGAATCGTCATGATTGGACACATAGTGATTCCCGAAATCGACAAAAAACCTGCCAGTATCAGCCCTATCATCTTGGAAAAATTCCGTCAAATCCTACCGCATAGTAATGATTTAATTTTCCTTACGGATTCCCTCTCCATGTCAGGTGTCGGCATGCCACAAGAAAAAGCCGCTATCGAAGCGCTAAAGGCAGGCGAGGACATGATACTCATCCAAGGAATAGACCCCAAATCATTATTTCAAACAATTATTTCGGCATACCAAGACGGAACGCTAAGCGAAGAAAAACTAAATCAATCAGTCACCCGTATTCTCAAAATCAAGCTCTCTCAAAAATAGTTCTACTTTGACCAACCTCTTCTTTTCATTTCTTTATCTATAATCGCAGCAGTTTTCACCCATCTGGTAGAGTCATTAACCAAGACTCCGTCAAAATCTAGAACCACCAGATCTTTTTCCCCGAAACCTTCTTTAGCAATTTTATGTACCACATCATCTAAATTAATAATCTCTGTTGGTTTCACATCACTCTTACACTCTTTTCTGCCATGGCCGCCATGTCTTCCAACCGTCACTCTGAAATAAATCGCCTTGTCTCCCATTATTTCATAAGCTTCGTCCAAATATTTTGGCATATCTTCTACCAAAGCAACTCTATCATAAGAACCTATCTCCATTTCATCCCCGAATGTATTTTGTTTTAATGGGTGAATCCACAATTTTGGATTTTCTTTTGGAAACAAACCACATTGTGAAATTTTGGCCAATTGCCACGCAACATCTCCTCCTGACCATATTCCCCAATTGCATCCCAACTTATTGAGTTCGTTTATCAAATTTAAAGCCCCATCAACAACATCGTCTTGTAAGTCAATATTTAAAACCAAATCCCTTATTACTTTTACAAAATCTCTTTTTTCAACTCCAAAATCCAAAACTATATTCATCTTTTTACCCAAAATAGATATTCTATCGGAAAATCTAGAATCATTATCATCTACTCCATTCCTTTGTACATCTTCAGGATTAAAAAGTGATCGGTAAAATACCTCCAAAGCTTTTTCAAGGTTGGGTTCTCCATTATCAACCGTAGTTCCAAAAGCAACCCTTAATTTTTCACCCAGCAACGTATAGCGCTCTATTAAATCCTCTCTGGCTTCTCCACCCCTATCACCACCAACATCGGATTCTAAATTAATCATTAGCAAACACCTTGATCTATTAATTTACCCTCCAACTCATCAAGTTGAGGCTCCATTGGTAATGATGTGTCTATCCTCATGAAAATATAATCCGGAAGCGGGGTCTCTTTATGAACCTTAGTCCTCTCTTCATACTCTTTAACACTAGACAGGGAATGCCCTACATTTTTCATTCCCTTATCATCACTTGACCCCGACAATTCTGAAATTTTTTTATCCCTTTCATTCAAGTGTTTCATTATTACATCTTCTGGACAAACCAAATGTAGTAAAAAGAATTTAGCTCCATGTTCTTCTGCATTTTTTTTGGCGGTAGCGTGGAATTTGATCAAGTCTGCATCAATCACATGACTGATCTTATTGTCGTATAAGTATCTGGAACTCTCCTCAGCTATTCGTTGCACCAATTCCTGGTCCGGAAATATTCCCGGAATTCCCTCTTTATTTAAGAATCTTCTTATTTCATCATTACTTGCTACAAAAAGACCTAGTCTTTCTGCAATTTTTTGTGATGTTGTTGATTTTCCAACACCGGTAGTCGCGATAAAACCAATCGCAAACAATTTCTTAGTATTCTCTGGATCAACCTTAATTTGATTTATATATTTTTCAACCAATATATTTTCGTCATGCATTATCATTTCTCATATTACCACCCTGCTACTTTCCCGGTAATAAATTTTTCAGCATCCAACGCTGCCTGACAACCGTTTCCCGCCGCTGTAATAGCTTGTTTGTATTTAAAATCCACGACATCTCCACATCCAAATACACCCTGAACTGATGTCATAGTCGGATAACCATTGAGCCACATTTCCATATTTCCTGAAGTAATACCTGTCTTCAAAAATCCATGATCATCTAAATCAACCATGCCTTTAAACAGTTCTGTTGTTGGGTTATGCCCAATTGCCAAAAATAGACCATCCACATTCATCGTCGTGTAGGGGTCAACCCCTGTGTCGACCTTAGAGTTTTTGATTTTTATGGAATGAAGTTTTTCTTCACCGTTCACCTCCACCACTTCACTGTTGAAAAT
>CAZUFH010000042.1:6824-8047 GCA_964618885.1 uncultured Pseudomonadales bacterium | reverse complement strand
CGGCTACTTACTGGCCACATTCGGTTTTTATTTTTTCCAGGAGGGCGTTACAAAATTGATCGGAGACGGCCTTGGAGGACTTTTCCACGAG
This sequence comes from uncultured Pseudomonadales bacterium, assembly GCA_964618885.1. Classification (GTDB taxonomy): domain Bacteria; phylum Patescibacteriota; class Microgenomatia; order UBA1400; family MFAQ01; genus UBA10133. Next base: position 7,956 of record CAZUFH010000042.1, on the reverse strand, counting down.
ACTAGCGGCCACACTGGCGGCTTGTTTACTAATTTCGTCGGTGATTGTCTTGAGAGGAGCATCCCCTGTGTACTCGGTAGCCACCCCCATGACATTTGGAGTGGGGATCTGAATTTTGTCTGGTAGGATCTTGTTCGCTGTTGCGACAGCAGGGATCAAGACCCCAGACTGGAACTGAGGATTCTTGAGATAGTAATCGACCGGCCCGGAAATTTGAGGAAACATTTTGTACACTCCGAATAAAGCGAGGCTGATTAGGAGTATTCGAATAATTATGTTATCCATTAAGCCTTGCAAATTACTTTGATATCTTCAAGAATCTTACTGGTTTCATCACGAGTCAGAATATCGGAAACAGAACGATCATCGATGGCTGCCTTCAGACGAGCACAGGTGACTACTCCCCTCTCAAGTAATTGATTGATCTTGAATCTGGGCAGGTGATAAGCAAGGGTGACGGGGTGAAGTCCAGCGGCCATAATGAGGTCAGACATACCATGTCTATCAGGATAGACCCATGAGGTGATTTCCAAGCCGACACACTTGGCGTAATCTAGGACTTCGGAAGTAACGTTCGTATTGGTCACTAGCCAGGGGTAGTAGGAAATCTCGGTGCCATGGTCCTGCTCCATGGCGGACTTGATATCTAAGTATCTTGCGTATGTATAAAGTGCCACTTGCACGTCGGTTTTGACTCCTCCGCCGTTATGGAACTTGCATTCGATAAAAAACTGTTTGTGATCTTTTCTGGCTATCACATCGACTTCGTGAGTGACGCACTTGCCTAAAACAATGACACCAACTTCGGTCTTGTAACCATAGTGATTAAGGACGTCAGACACAATAGATTCAAAAGGATGGCCTGAGGGGCCTAGATCCATGATGGCGCGCTTTAAACCGTAGTTATAGTAGTTACTAACCGGAGCATTGTCCCGGAGATAGGTCGATACATGCTCATGAATATCTTTGGTGGTAATACCGGTCCGTAGGTGGCGCTTGAGGTAATCAAGGGTTTGAGAGGCAACTTCTACCGAGAGTCCGGTCTTGGCGAGAGATCTGACCAGCTTGGATTCATTGAAGTGCTCCGCCTCGCCGGAGGCCTTGGTAATGGTAATGGGACTAAGAGTGATCA
>CAZUFH010000042.1:4933-6724 GCA_964618885.1 uncultured Pseudomonadales bacterium | reverse complement strand
GCGGTAAATCAGAAATTGCTAACCCAAGGTGGCTTCATTTTTCAAGAGATGGCCGGTGCTTATACTTTTTTACCTCTTGGACTTCTAGTGCTAAGAAAAATTGAGAACATTATCCGCAAGCATATGGATAAGATTGGTTCAGAAATACTAATGACTTCTTTGGCTCCAGTAGAACTTTGGAAACAAACAGGTCGGTTTGAGACTGTCGATGTCTTGTTCAAGGCGATGGCGGCAAATAAAATTTCCGAAGAAAAAAGTGGCGCCGAGTATGTGCTAAGTCCGACCCACGAAGAAATGGTCACCCCTATTGCCCAAAAATTTAACACCAGCTACAAAGATTTGCCGATGGCTTTTTACCAGATACAAACAAAGTTTAGAAATGAACCAAGAGCCAAGTCGGGGCTACTGAGAGGAAGAGAGTTTAGAATGAAAGACCTTTATAGCTTTCATACTTCTGAAGAGGATTTAAAAACATATTATGAAGAATCTAAGAAGGTTTACACTCAAATCTTTGAAGAATTAGGACTCGGAGCAGACACCATGATTACATTGGCCTCCGGTGGAGACTTTACCAAGGACTACTCGCACGAATTCCAGACCAGATGTGAAAGCGGTGAAGACACGATATATCTGAACAGAACATCAGGAATAGCCTACAACAAAGAAGTTATGCCGGCCGGAGCAGATACGGATCCGAATTATGAAGAGTTTAGCGCTTGCGAAGTGGGCAATATTTTCCCTTTGGGGACGAAGTTCAGCGAAGCTTTTGACTATAAATACACCGATAAAAATGGGGAACAAAAACTAGTGTGGATGGGCTCATATGGGATTGGTCCCAGTAGAGTTATGGGGGTGCTGGTGGAAAAGTTCCATGACGAGAATGGAATAATTTGGCCCAAAAATGTGGCTCCGTTTAAGGTTCATTTAGTCGATTTACTCCAGCAGGAAAAAGCAGAAGAGATTTATGAGTCGCTGTCGGAGTCCGGAATAGAAACACTTTGGGATGATCGGGAAGCAACGGCCGGAGAAAAGTTTGCCAACGCGGACCTGGTGGGATGCCCCGTAAGAGTGATGGTATCAAAAAGAAGCCTTGATCAGGGTGGTGTAGAGGTGAAACTAAGGACTAGTGCCGAGAGTGAGATCGTCCCCCTGGACAAACTCGAGGGATATCTAAGGAATGTTTAACCTTTTTGGTCTTAAGATTCATCTTTATGGTCTGCTCATTGGTCTGGGAGTTTGGGCTGCCATTGAAATTGCTCTCGCGCGCAAGAAGACTCAAAAAGAAAAGCAGGTGTTGGAAAATGTTTTGCCTTGGGCGGTTCTGGGTGGAGTGATTGGAGCCAGACTCTATCATGTGATTGATTTTTGGACGAGGTATTATGCAAGCCAGCCAATCAAAGTTTTTTATGTCTGGGAGGGAGGCCTGGGAATTTGGGGGGCGATTCTTGGAGGAATAGTCGCGATATATTTGTATTGCTTGAGAAAAAAACTTAATTTGCTTCAGACTCTGGATGATCTGATCATTGGAGTACCCTTGGCTCAGGCAATCGGACGAGTGGGTAACCGGGTCAATGGAGAACTTTTTGGAAAAAACGGGGAACCGCTCTTTGCCTACGAGGCGGTACTTAATCTGATCTTGTTTGGGTCACTGTTATATTTATATAGATTGCCACACCCGCCGAGGCGGGTTCGCAATGACGGATTTATAACCGGGGTTTATCTGATCGGCTATGGACTGATTAGAATTTTTCTCGAAGGCATGCGACCGGATGATATCATCTGGAAAATTGG
>CAZUFH010000042.1:0-4833 GCA_964618885.1 uncultured Pseudomonadales bacterium | reverse complement strand
GGCAGATCGACGAGATTTTTTTCGTTTTCTTTCGGAAGAATGACTTGCTTAATCCCGGCCCGGTGAGCGGCGACGACTTTTTCGCGTACACCACCGATTTCCAAAGCTCGACCCCTGAGAGTGACTTCGCCCGTCATGGCCAGGTCTTTCGGTACCGGCTTGTTTGTAAAAGCCGAGATAATAGCCGTAGTGATGGCGAGGCCGGCGCTAGGACCGTCCTTGGGGACTGCGCCTTCCGGTACGTGAACATGAATATCGGACTTGGCGATTTTTTCGGCTTTGATACCTAGCTCCAGACAGTGTGAACGGACGTAAGAATAGGCGGCTTTGGCTGATTCCTTCATCACGTCTCCGAGCTGGCCGGTGAGAGTAACCTTACCTACCCCAGGCATGATAGCAACTTCGATAAAGAGGATGTCACCACCGACTTTGGTATAGGCCAGACCAGTGACCAAACCAACCTGGTCGGTATCTTCGGCCAAGGTATGGCTATACATTACCGGTCCGAGGTACTTATGAATAAGTTCTTTGGTCACCGTGATAGGAAGCTCTTTGCCTGCAGCTTTGACCTTGGCGGCTTTGCGCATGATGGAGGCGATTTGACGTTCAAGATTGCGGACACCGGCTTCACGAGTGTAGTAACGGACGATGTACCTCAGCATCTGTGAGTCTAGCTCAACATCTTTTGAATCTAAGGCGTTGACCTCGGCTTGTTTCCTGAGGAGATATTTTTTGGCGATGTTGAATTTTTCCTCCTCGGTATAACCAGAGAACTCAATAACTTCCAACCGATCCCTGAGGGCTGGTGGAATAGTGTCGAGGACATTCGCCGTGGTAATGAAGAGAACCTGAGAAAGATCGTACGGGATATCTAGGTAATGATCCTGGAAGGCGAAGTTCTGCTCCGGGTCGAGGGCTTCGAGAAGGGCTGAGCTGGGGTCTCCTCTAAAGTCTGATCCGATCTTGTCTATCTCGTCCAACATAAAAACAGGATTATTGACACCACTGTCCTTAATAGATTGAATAATCCTACCGGGCATAGCCCCGACATAGGTTCGACGGTGGCCACGGATCTCGGCTTCGTCCTTTAATCCACCAAGAGACATTTTGACAAACTTGCGACCAATGGCTTTGGCAATGGAGCGGCCCACGGAAGTCTTGCCCACACCGGGAGGACCGGCAAAACAAAGAATGGTGGGGGGAACAGAGCTGTGTTTTTTCGTGCCTTTGTTTTTGTCCGCCCTGAGCTTTAGAACAGCAATATATTCTAGAATTCTTTCCTTGACCTTTTCCAAACCATAATGATCTTGATTAAGAATTTTCTCAGCTTTTTCTAAGGAATAACTACTCTTACTGTATTTCCCCCAGGGTAGCTCTAGTGCCGTTTCGATCCAAGTACGGAGATATGAAGTTTCCGGATTGTGTATAGAAAGCTTGGCCAAACGATCGAGTTCTTTGGTGAGTTTTGTACGTGTTTCCTTGGGAACATCCGCCTTTTTTAGCTTGGTCTTGAGCTCGCGAATTTCTTCTTCCTCCCCACCATCACCTAACTCTTTTTGGATGGCGCGCATCCTCTCTCTGAGAACCGCCTCTTTCATGCTTTCGTCAAATCTTTTCTGAGTTTTGTGTTCAATCTTCTTTTCTAGTTCCAGAATTTTGATTTCATCATTTAGTCTGTCCCAGATGAACTTCAGCCTGCTTTCGAGCGAATTGTTTTCTAAGAGACCTTGTTTCTCATCATTTTTGATATTAATGACAGCAGAAATTTGATTGGCAATGAGAAGAGGGTCAGTAGAATTGATTATTTTTGTTAGGACTCCCTGCTCGATATTGGCTTTTCCTAGCTCTGCCGCCCGCCTTATCTCAGAAACAGCGCGGTTGGCCATGGCCTGGATTTCATTTGAAGAATCGAAGACTTCATCTAGGACCTCGACGACGGACCAGGTCCGGCCATCCCGCTGCTCTAGCTCGGTAATTTTGACCCGGAAGAGACCTCTGACAATGGCGTGTAGCTCATCGTTCACCGGTAAGGTCTTGAGTATCTTACAGACCGTGCCGATGGAGTAGTAATCGGCGAGATTAACCGGGGTAACTTTGGGATCGATTTGAGAGACAAAACAAACCTCTTGATCATTGGCATAAGCTTCGCTGATCCCGGTAATGGAGGCCGGGCGGCCAAAGGTGAGAACCGCTTCAGTGTCTGGGAAGATAACGCCTTCTCTGAGACCGATGAAGGGCACTAAACTGGTTTGTGAAACATCTTTTTTAGCTTCGATTTCTGACATAGTTTTAGATTTTAGCAGAACATGAAGTAAATTGCTAATAGATAAATCTTAGTCCAAGAAGGAGGGTCGCAAGCAAAGTGAGAAGTGTGATGGTGATAAAAAAGGAAAGAGAGAACTTGGGAGTATGAGACATATTATTTTTCCACTTCTAGAGAAAATTCCTTGGACCACAAGTGTTCGCCTTTTATCTTGGCGTAGGCTCTGAACCAGATTTTGCCTGGTTTTACAAAGGAAAGATTGACATCAAAGGTATCCGGCAAACTAAAACTACCGGTAGCATAATCCAATTGAGAGTTTGGATAACCTACGGCTGCGGGGGAATCGAATTTGGTCAGGGCACTCGGAGAAGACTCTTCGCCCCAGAAAATAGTAGTGAAGGAGGTGGTGAGGTCTGGGGAGGCATCCACACTCCAGATGAAGGTGCCGTTACCCCCTGCTCTGATTTTTTCCGGAAAGGAGATAAGCTCCACAGATAAGAGCGAAGGTTTGGTGGCCCTAATATCTCTTTGGGCTTTGAGGTAGTTAAAATAAACTAGCCCCAAGAAAGCAAAAAGTCCAATGATGAAGATAGAGATTGTTATATTCTTTCTAAACATATCCACAAGGCTAGTTTATCAGTATTGGTGAGCTAGTGTTTTTTATCTTCATTTTTGAAAGTATTTCTTTCCTTTTAATTTTTCCGGTAAGAGGTCTTCTCGGGAGTACATTTCGTAGCCTGAGCCATAGCCCAGACCTTTCATAAGTTTGGTGGGAGCGTTCCGGAGATTCAGGGGAATAGATAAATTGCCGTACTGCCTAACGTCAGCTTGGGCGGAGCGAAGGGCGTCGTAAGCAGATCTATTTTTGGCCGAGTTGGCCAGGTAGGCGACGCCGTGGGCAAGGTTTATGGCACACTCCGGGTAGCCGATTTGCTGACAAGCTTGAAAAACTGCATTGGCGACTACCAAAGCCGTCGGCTGAGCAAGACCAATATCTTCACTAGCAAAAATGACCATTCGGCGGGCGATAAAAAGCGGATCTTCACCACTATCTACCAAGCGAGCAAGATAATAAATAGCGGCATCGGGATTACTGGCCCTCATGGATTTGATGAAGGCAGAAATGATGTTGTAATGCTCTTCTCCTTTTTTATCGAAGCGGAGAAATTTATTTTGAATGGCATTTTTAAAGTTTTCGATGGTCAAAGAATGGTAGAGATTGTAAGTGGACTCTATGAGACCGATGGCCTGGCGGGCATCGCCGTTCGCAAATTCCGAAAGCCACTCCCGGACATCGTTGTCCATTTTGGTTTTGAGAGACTTGGTGGCGCGGTCGATAATTTTGGCGATATCTTCGGGAGTGTGCTCTTTGAGAACAAAAACTCGGCAACGGGAGAGAAGTGGGGCGATAATTTCAAAACTCGGATTTTCTGTAGTGGCACCGATCAGAGTAATTTTGCCCGACTCGACAAAGGGCAACAAAAAATCTTGCTGTGCTTTGTTGAACCGATGAATTTCGTCTAAAAAGAGGACAATGGGTTTCGTAGTAGTATTCTTATCACTGGCGATTTGACGAATATCATCTTTGCCGGCTGAGACTGCCGAGAGCTCGTGGAAGTCGGCCTCGATGGAGTCCGCATAGATCCGGGCGATGGTGGTCTTACCGGTACCGGGAGTACCCCAGAGGATGAAGGAAAAGATTAACTGGTTTTCGACGGCGAGCCGTAAGGGCTTACCTTCGCCCACGAGATGATCTTGGCCTACAAACTCGTCCAAGGACTTGGGGCGGATGAGGGAGGCAAGTGGCTCAGCTAGGTTTTTCATATTCGGTGTTTGTTTGGGTATACAAATAGTCTAGCGAACAGTGTCTAGGCTGTCAAGAGAGGAGACCCGATAGTCAAGTCACAAGTGAGCTAAAATGTATCCATGAAACAAAGGCAAGCGGTCAATTCAGGCAATGGAGATACTTCGTGGCAAAAGGTAAGTAAGTGGTATGGCTCGATAGTCGGAGAGAAAGGACACTTTTACCACCAGTCCCTCATTATCCCTCAGACTTTGAAACTCTTGGCGCTAAAGTCCGGAGACCGGCTGATCGATGTCGCTTGCGGACAGGGAATCTTGTCCCGGAGACTAGGAGAAACAATTAAATATGTCGGCCTGGATGCCTCGAGAAACTTGATAGATGAAGCCAAAAGTCTGGACCCCAATAAAACTCATAAATACTTTGTAAAAGACGCAACAAGGAGCTTTGGCTTGACGGAGACATTTAATAAAGCAGCGATAATTCTAGCTCTGCAAAACATAAAAGAACCGGAAAAGACAATTCAATACGTTAAAGAAGTTATGGAAAAGGGCGGAAAACTGGTGATAGTTTTGAATCATCCTTGTTTCAGGATCCCAAGACAGAGTAGCTGGGAAGAAGACAAGACCAGCAAAATGCAGTACCGGAGAATAAACCGCTATATGACTCCCTTAGAGATCCCAATAAATATGCACCCGGGCGAAGAAAGCTCTCCGGTAACCTGGTCTTTTCACCACCCCCTAGAAGACTACTCAAATTATTTATTTGG
>CAZUFH010000041.1:0-8062 GCA_964618885.1 uncultured Pseudomonadales bacterium | reverse complement strand
CTTATTGTGGCAATGTAACTAGAACCAGAACTTGTAGTGAAGTCTGTGGGACAGATGACTGCAGTGCATACTTTGCAAGTAAAGTGGGGTGTGACGTGGCGGCTAATTGTACCTACGTCGGAAATACGCAGACAGAGACCAGGTGTAATGAGTGCGGTCCGACGACCGTGTATGGAGCTTGCAACCCGGCGACACAAACAAAACCTTTGGTCTCGTGTACTGAAAATTGCGGTACGAATGATTGTGCGGCAGTGCCACTGACCATACCTGCTTGTTGTGCCTCCAATCCGACCGTTCCGAACCTAATATCTCCCGCCGATGGAACAGAGGTAACACTGGGAGCGAATGTCACTCTGGACTGGAGTGATGTTAGCTGGGGATTTGCTTGTCCCGCTAATGCCAATCAGTACAACGTGTGTCTTGATGATAATCAGTCTGGATGTAGCTATGGATATCCAAGTTCTGGAACGACGTCCCAATATAGTCAGGTGGCGGCAGTAACGGGGAACGTCTACTGGGCGGTGATAGCCAGTAATGGGGGTTTGGAAAGCTGGTCGGCGACGAGAAGGGTGTGTGTAGAAGGATTTAATATTGCAGATCCTGCTTACTTAACTGCTTGGAGTAGCTGTGGGGCAAACCATAAGAGAACTAGAACTTGCATAGAAGATTGTGGTACTAATAACTGCTCCGGAGTGAGTGTGGTAGAAGATTGTATCGGGACAATTACGGGCTCGCTATTTGACGCGTCTGACTATACAGACTGTAGCAGTATCGCGATGGAAGACAAATATAAAAATCAAACATTTGGCATCACGGGGACCTGGCCGGTAATCTCGACACCGGTAAGCACGGACTCAGTGGGAAATTATTCTGAGTCTGTTTACGCTTCTGCCGTCAACCCGCTTTATACTTATAGTTATACTGATCTAATTAACTCAGGACTAGCCGCGGGAGTAAAGTTTAATTGTCAGTCTGCCGCAGTGTCCGTGTCCAATCAGGCCCAAACCGTGACGAAAGATACCGGCTTTTGGAGAGTCTACGGAGGTTGGTGGCAAGCGGTGGGGGGCAGTGTCTATGGTGATGATGGCATCCGAAGTGAGATTCCTTCGAGTATTCTAACGGAGATGTCGCTCATACTGCCCGACGCAACGGCGGGGAATAGACGAGGACTACTAAGCTATGGGGTGACTCGTCCGGCCGGTATGCTGGGAACCAATCCGAACGCGAAGGTGAGTAATACAGGAGGAGTAGGTAGTCTGGGTTGGGAAAAGGAAAGCAAGTATGGTGGGCAGATTTATGACTGGGGATTTTTTAATACGCGATTTAATATTTTTACCAAAACGGCGTGGGCGGATGGACAGCCTGTGGTCTACAGTGCAACCGACACGACGAATGGCTACAAGATACTAAAGACCGATGCTTCGGTAAATTCTTTTGGCTATAGTCCTGAGGTAGGGCAGTTTGTGATCTTCCATGTGAATGGCGACGTGCGGGTGACCAGTAATATTTCGGTGCCGGATGGCGCCTTCCTGGCCGTCATCGCCAAGGGGACTATTACTTTTGACCCAGGGACAGGCGTTCTTAACCCGGGTGTCGCCAGTGCCGATGGGTGGTATGTGGCGGACGACATCTCGGTACCTTGTAAAGATGTGGATAGTAACGGGTGCGATAAGACAGATAGCCAGTTCCTGGGGAATGGAAGCTTTGTGGGCTGGAATGGGATCTCACTCGGAAGAAATTTGGGAGTAACAAACAATACGATCCCCTCTGAGAAATTTACCTACCGGCAAGACTTGCTGCTAAACGCGCCTAAGCCAATGAAGTTCTATCTCAAGTATTACAAGCCATTTGTGCCGTAGGGGGTATAATATAGGTCATGTTACATGTTTATTATCGATTTTGTCCATCTGACAGACCAGAAGTAAGGCCAGTATGGTTTTCCAAGAAGCTTTGTTTGGCTAGCTTTGTGCTGAGCTTGAACAATTATTTGGCTAACGGTGGCGAAGAAAAGCCTGACTTGTGGTTGGGTATAGATAAGTTTGAACTTCTAATGGCCGATGATAAAAAAATGATCGAAGAATTATCTTCAAAATTCGACATTAAGGTTGAGAATCTGACAACAAATAGTAATACAAAGGCATATTCGTACATGGTTAAAAAAGCCTGTGAGGCTAGAGATGATGATGAAATACTCTTTGTAGAAGATGACTACCTCTGGCTTCCAGAAGCAATTTTCGAAATGGTGGAGACGATGAGAAACATAAGTGATGTGGATTACTTAACTCCATACGATCATCCAGTTCGATATGACGATACTTTTTGTGGTGGCGTGGACTTACCTCACTGGGGAAACAAAATATTTCAATTCGGGAATAGGCACTATCGATCTCAGGAATCAACGTGTATGACTTATATGACATTAGGAAAAGTGCTTAAAGAAGACCTTTCTTTGCATTTAGAATATTCGCCAGAAGACAAGAAGTGTCCAAATGACAGAGAATTGTTCAGGAGACTTCAACAATTAGGAGGTTATAATGATCTTAAACAAAGGAGGCTTCTTGTTGGTCCGATGCCTTCGTTAGCAACCCATCTGCATGTGCCGTATCTGGCTCCAGTTATTGATTGGGAAGCGAAGGCAGAAGATGTTAATACCCAATATCAAAAAATAATTAGTAATTTATGAGAGAAGAAATGTATATACCCAGAGAAAAATCAGTTGTAGCCAAAGATGTGAGTTATACATTGCCTAATGGCGAAGTTCTTTTTGAAAAGGTCGAATTGGCAATTAACAAGGGCGACAGAATAGCGTTGGTAGGGAAAAATGGTACTGGAAAGTCTACTCTTATGAAAATACTGGTAGGTGAGATTAAACCATCTTCAGGATCTGTAGATAAAGCAAACGTAGCTTATGTTGACCAGTTAGATGAAGGTGTAGATGAGAGAACCAATCGAAGTCTAATGGAATATATTGGCTTAGTGACCGAAGATTGGTGGCTTGTACAACTTCATTATGAAAAAATGTTTGGTCAGGAAATCCCAGAATTAACAAGGAATTTAATGGAGTTAAGTGGTGGTGAATATATGAGGCTGAAACTTGCCGTTGCGACCTATATACAGCCAGAAATTCTGCTTTTGGACGAACCTACAAATCATTTGGACGTCACTTCCAAAGAAGTACTAAGAAATTTTATTGAGCATTTTTCGGGAGGTGTCATGGTTGTATCTCATGATACTCATTTCGTAAATCAAATAGCAAAAGAAGTTTGGGAACTTGCAGATCATAAACTTTCCAAGTATGGAGGAGACTATGAAGAATATTTACAGGCAAAAAGACAGGAGGATGAAACTAGACAAAGAAAGCTCTCTGAAGCACAAAAAGAGGTTTCTAAATCAGAGAAGGCTTTAGTTAGAGAACAAAAAAGAGCTTCGAGATCAAAAAGAATTGGTAAAAAACTAGCTAGTGATAGAAGCATGTCTGCTATTGAAAAGGGTTATTTCAAAAATAAGGCGTCAGCAAGTGCAGGGAAAAAAGGTGAGGAAATAAATGAGAGCATAAATGAAGCCAAAGAGACAGTTAAGGCGAATAGAGCAACAAAGAAAAGAGTAGCTCGATTGGATTTAGTCGAGGGAGAAAGCAGAAAGGGAAAGAAACTTCTTGATGTTCAAAGCGGTAGTCTTTCACTTGGCGAATCTATTTTGATAGAGGATATTAATCTTTCAGTTAAGTACGGAGAGAGACTACTCCTGGCGGGAGAAAACGGAACTGGAAAAACATCCTTCATAAAGGCTTTGTTGGGAAATCTTTCTTCAAAATTTGAACTTTCAGGAAAAGAAATTTTTCGAGCTGAAGAACTATCTGGAATGTATATAAGCCAAAGATATGATCAAATAAACAGAAACAAATCTTTACTTGAAAATATGTATGACGCAAATCCAAATATTGACATGCAAACAGCTCGTAGAGCATTGGGAAACTTACTGTTTAGAGAAAGACATGAGGTTGAGAAGTTAGCCGGTAACCTAAGCGGTGGAGAGACTGCCCGCTTGGCATTTGCGATGGCGAGCGTGTCTCCGGTAGATATTCTTTTTCTTGATGAGCCCACGAACAACCTTGATGTAGACACAATCAATATTATTGCGGATGCTCTGGAAGTGTTTGAGGGAGCCGTGTTGGTAATATCACACGACATTAATTTTCTAAAGAAGGTTGGAATTGAAAAATCATGTCGAATATCGAATCGTAAACTGGAAGTAATGAGGCATTTGCCTACGGAAGAAGGTTTTTATGAAGAATTACTAAATAAATAGAATATGGTTCCTGTTGTTATTTTAGCCGGGGGAGGTGGCACAAGAATGGGCGAGGTAGGAAAAATGATACCCAAGTTTCTGTTGCCAGTAAATGGAGAAATTTTGTTAATGAGAACTTTAAGGCAAGCTATTGAGAAACAACATGACAATATTATTATTTGTACTCGATTGGAATATGTGGAGAAAATAAATAGTTTAATCTCCCATTTGGGTCACGATAGTAAAATGATTAATATTAAAAATGCAAACGAAACCTCGTTGTTTGAATCTTTAAAAAGCTTGGGAGAAGATCTCATGGGTATTGATGAGTTTGTTCTTGTTTTGGGGGATATATATTATGTTGACAATCCATTTGTTGATTTACCCACAGATATTGGTTTTGGGGATGTATTAGTTGGTAAAATGATTCCTAAATCCTCTCTCGAATTTCGTTTGGGTGGAGTGGTAGAAACTGATAGCTTTGGTAAGGTGGTGCGCGTAGTAAAGAAGCCGTCAATGACAATTTCTCAAGGAACGAGATGGTCGGGAATGTCTCTCTGTGGAAAGAATTTCTTTGATGACTTACGAGATTTATCTGACAAAATTGATGTTTCTTTATTTAGTTTGGAAGATATATTTGACTATAGAAACTCTAAATATCACTCTAGTTCCGTAATCGATAAAATTGAATTTGTAAATATAAATTCTTCCTTGCATCATGTATATGCTAATCTATTCGCCTTAGGAGCTACATCAGAAATTGATGAAAAGGTTAAGAATGTGTCTCTGATGTGTGCTGGTGAAATTAAAGAACTAATCCTCCGGAATGGACATCAATTATGAAAATAGTTTTTGTCGAACCTAATTTAAAAGTTATATCGGGCCATGTCTTTGAAGCAACAAGGTCTTTAGTGAAGTATTTTTCTAAAAGGCCTGATAAGGTTGAAGTTGGTTTTGTCTGTCATCAATTGGTGAATGATAGAGTTCTGGCTGTATTACCCAATATTAAGCCACTCTATAAACTTTCATGTTTTGAAGGCGGAGAAAAAGAGGATGTAGTCGAAAGTCTAAACAAAATCATAAAAGAATTTCGACTAACTGATTCAGATGTTATAGTTTTTACCACAGCACATTTAAGGGACATTGAAGGAGTAAATACCTTAGTAAGATCTAAAAGTACCCCACGGTTTGTTTTGCAGATTCATCAATACTATCCACCATATTCCGACTCTGACTCAATTTTAGATAGTAGTTTAAACAACTTGCTTGCTCAAAGATACATAGACGTATTCGGAAATATTGATCTGACAAGAGTGGCAGTTGTGACGACTCCAATTAAAGCTTTATCAGAGAAGATAAAAAATATTTGTCATTATGATCCTGCCAACTTTCCCGTTCCCTTCTCTCCAATTTTATTAGAGAACAAACATAGCCGAGGAAATTTGGTAAGAGTTGGTTTTTTTGGAGATGGAAGAAAAGAGAAAGGACTGTTGGAGTTTTTGAGACTAGCTGAATTCCTAACGAATTATGAAAGTGAATTTGGATTTTTTGTTCAATTACAGAACCCAAGGGGCTTTTCAGAATCTGAAATTAAGGAAATTAATGGTTTGGTAGATATCTTAAGTACAAGAAAACAAGTCGAGATTTTTATGGGTCCATTAAGCACGCAGGAATATTATGGTGAGCTGAGACGATGTGATATTGTATGTGTATTACACCACCCATACCATTATTCAATAAGATTGTCGGGGATTGCTGTTGAGTGTGGAATGATGGGTATTCCAGTTATAGCTCGTAAGGAGACCTGTGTTTCTGAATGGATAGAAGCTGGTAAGTTGTATGGAGAGTCTGTTGATTCTGGAGATCGATTACTTCTTAAAAAAGCATTAATAAATTTGACAAAAAAACTACACGATTCATCACTGCCCAATAGTCTCCGAAAAACAAGCGTACTTTGGAGAGATGAATATTCTGCGGACAACTATGTTAATAATTATTTATTACCACTTTTAACCCATGAATGGAAATAATCCCATCCTCACAGTTGCCATCCCTACAAGAAATCGTCCTGAATTTTTGAAACAGTCTCTTCAAAGCGTTTTAGATCAGGATTTTCCCGATAAACGAATTATCGTTATGGATAATGCACCAGAAACGGAAGTAAGGGAATTGGTAAATGAATTGGGAAAAGAGCAAGTTGAGTATGTTAAGTTTGATGAAAACTTGGGGATCATAGGTGGATGGAATAGAGCGATTGAGGCCTGTGATAGCAAATATTTATCAATATTTCATGACGATGATTTGATGTTGCCTGGATTTTTAAGAAAGTCAGTGGATGCACTCGAAGCAAACCCCTCTGCAATGATGAGTTACACGCAGGCAAATAAGGTAGATCCAGAATTAAATTATCTTTCTATTTGGTCTGAACTTTATCCCAACGAGGGTTTGATTAGAGGAACGGATTATCTAATGTATTCGATTGAAAATGGTTGTTGTGTAACCATTGCTCCCACAGTCGTACTTCGTAGATCTGTTTTTGACAAAGTTGGTATGTTTAAAGATGAGCTTTGCTACAATTCTTTTGACTTTAATATGTGGATTAAAATCGCAAATGAATTTGATTTGGTTTTTACAAAGGAGATTTTAGTGAATTATCGACTTCATGAAAAACAAATGAGCAAAGAGCATTGGTTCACAAAAGGCTACCCAACAGGTCGACTGGCTACAATGATGGAACTTATTAAAGGAGCTGATCTGATGTTACAAAAAGAAATCTTTGTGAAAGATGCCAACAAACGGGAATTCTTGTTGAAGAAGGTTATGGAATTTAATAGTCTTGCGGCTGGTTACGCTAAAAGCTTGATTCAGGGTCTATAGATAAACCTTCGTTAAAATTATGTTTTCTAATAACTGCCATTATTTTAGTTGCATGTTTGGCCTGTGAAATTATTTTTAGAATAGGTCTTCTTTCTTTCCAGTTTGGATTTTTTGCGGTATGTTGTAACACCTGTCCACTTTCTTGGGCTAATGTTAGAGTTACCAAATCTAATCCCCATCTGAGATGATTTTTTTCAATAAATGGTTTTAGTTTGGGTAGGAAGTTTTTTACAGTATTGATCTTGTAGATATGTAGACCTGGACTATGCTGATGCATTGGATGATTGAGGAGAACAAGTCCTTCGATATATCCGAAAATTGTATGAAATAGACCATCAACAACCCCACTAGACTCGAATGATCTTTTAGTTTCGACATATGCACCTGAATATTGATCTGATTTTTCCAACTGGGGAATTATGCTCTTAATGGGGTTGATGGGATATTCTTTGTCAGCGTCAATCCTAACAATATAATCTGGTTTGGTGGATAGTGCTTTTTTATAGCCATCTAAAAGAGAAATAGCTAGACCTAGGTTTGTCTGGTGCCTGACTATGCTAATATTCAAACTTTTGTCTTTCTTTAGCCCTTTACCATCGTCAACTATTATGAATTTGGCGTGGGGAAAATCAAGGCGAAGAGCCCTAATAAGCCAATCTACTTCGTGCCTGTTTGTAGGAATAATGAAGCTAACTTTTTGACTCCTTGTTGACATGGCCTATATTTTATCATAGGTTTTACATGGCTTATAATTTAGTGGTTCGTTGCCCATTATTTTTCCAGTTAAAAACTAACATTGTGCCGTTTGTGCCGTGAGATAGATTTAAGATGACTCCGCCAGAGGCGGATCAGCCTTCGGCTGAAGATATCTGATAACAGATGGGGGGGGGGTATTTTT
>CAZUFH010000040.1:0-8179 GCA_964618885.1 uncultured Pseudomonadales bacterium | reverse complement strand
ATAAAGGATTATTTAGGCAATAACTGGCCTCAAGAGATGATAATAAGCGGGAATCTTGAGCTTGGTAAAACGGGTAATCCGGTAACAATTTACTTCGAGGACGAAATCACTGGAGAGCAACTAGAAATATCTGGGGTAAAGAATGCTTTCTTGATATTGGAGGATACCAGAAAAACAACGTCGGGATGGTTGGCCCTGGCCATCGGCTCTATCGAAAAAATGAGTGATGTCTTGAGCTTTTTATCTCAAACAACCCTTGATTCCATTAGAAAATTCACCCAAAAGGGTTAAAGGTCGACAATCTTCGGTTTGTCTTTGGCGGGCTTCTCCGAGATAAATTCCAGGTATTTTTCGGTAGTGGAAAGTCTTTTGTGACCCACGAGCTTACTGATGTAAACGAGGGGACTGCCCGACGTCAGCTGCTGGGCAATAAAAGTGTGTCTTAAGTCATTGACCTTAGCGTTCTCGATTCCAGCGAGGTGGAAGTATCGGTCAAGATTGGAACGGATATTTCTAATTAAGAAAGAGTTGCCAGTCTTGGTGATGAAAACGTTGGTATTGGCGCTTTTGGGGCGGATGGAGAGGTATTTTTCAAGCGATTCTTTAGCTGGCTGGTTGATAGGAATGACACGTTCGGGGTGAGACTCATAGGCCCGGATGGTAATTTGATTGGTGCTGGCGTCGATATCGGAAATTTTTAGATTCGCGAGCTCGGAGATACGCATTCCGGTTTGAAGTAAAATCTCGACGATGGCGGCCATTCTAAGATCTTCTCTGCAGGCGTCACGAAGGGCGCGATATTCGATTTTGTTTAAAAGGCGAGGAGGTTTGATGTCGTACTTGGGGTGTGAAACACCAATGGACGGGTTTTCAGTGATTAATCCTTGGGTTTGAACATAGGAAAAGAAGGATTTGATGGAGTTTATTTTTCTGGAAATTGACTTGGTGGTATAGTCTTTTTCGGCTAAGTGGGCCTTGAAAGCGTCAATGTGCTCTTTGATAACTTCATTTAAGGCAAGAACGTTGGATTTAGCTACGAAGTCCGCTAGTTGCTCGATGTCTTTGGAGTAAGCTAAAATGGTAGCAGAAGCTCTGCCTTGCTTAGCGAGGTTGGCCTTAAAAGCCGAAACGGCTTGTTTGATGTTGAGTTCTGTTTGTTCCATTTATTTTGAAGTATTTATGATGTACGTCTCTAATTATAACACTCTAGGTCTACAAAATGCAAGTAGGTAATCGGAACCCTGTGGTAAGGCGTGAAAAAGGGTGGCTGAGGGCTCTAATTGTGGTTATTTCTTGGCTGATTATCGTTTCTTTAGCTAGAGATGTTTGGCAGATTAGAATCGGTTTTGGCAGGATAAGTGAGTCTCAGAAGCGGCTCATGGCTGAGGAGGCAAAGAATAGCAGTCTCAAACAAAAATTGGAGCTGGTGGCAACAGAAGAATACAAAGAGAAGCTGATAAGAGAGAAACTAAATATGCAAAAGGCTGGAGAGGTACTAGTGGTGATGCCAAAAAGGACTGATATGGGAGTAAAAATCCAGACATTGGAAAATAACGGGGATCAAAACTGGGAAAAATGGTGGAAATTGTTGCGGGGCTAGGGTTCCGCCCCCTAATTAAGCGAGATTATGAGCCTCGCAAGATACTTACCTTCCCCCCGCAAAGGGCGAACATCCATATTCTACCACAAATGTGCGTGTCTTAGCTTTGGGGGATGGTAAAATAGAGTCTTGGTGAGGCTGGGTAGCTTAGTTGGTTAAAGCACTTCACTCATAAAGAAGAGACCGCGAGTTCGAATCTCGCCCCAGCTACTATGAAAAAAAGAATTTTGACGGGGGATAGACCGAGTGGAAAGCTGCATCTGGGGCACTATGTGGGGTCTTTAGCCAACCGGGTGAAGCTACAGGACGATTATGATCAGTATATATTGATAGCGGATGTCCAGGCGCTGACAGATAACTATGAAAACCCCGAGAAGGTGGCTAACTCAGTACGGGAATTGTTGCTTGACTATGTAGCGTCCGGAATTGACCCAGAGAAATCCACGATTGTGATTCAATCTCAGTTGCCGGCAATCGCTGAGTTGACGGTGTTTTACCTTAATATGGTGAGTTTGAACCGGGTCCTGCGCAACCCGACGGTGAAAGCAGAGATAGAACAAAAGGGGTTTGGAGACACAATTCCGGCTGGTTTTGCCATGTACCCCGTCTCTCAGGCCGCTGATATTACGGCCTTTGAAGCAAATTTGGTCCCGGTAGGAGAAGACCAACTCCCTATGATTGAACAAACAAGAGAGATAGTCAGGAAGTTTAACAATCTGTATGGGGAGACTTTGGTGGAGCCTGAGGCTTTGGTGGGGGAATTTCCAAGATTGATTGGCTTGGACGGTAAAGCAAAAATGAGTAAGAGCTTGGGAAATTCAATCTATTTGTCCGATTCTCCTGAGGAGGTGAACAAGAAGGTAATGTCCATGTTTACCGATCCAACTCGGCTGAAGCCGACCGATCCGGGACATGTGGAAGGTAATCCGGTGTTTATCTATCATGATGCTTTTAATCCGAATGAGGAAGAAGTGACCGACCTGAAGGACAGGTATGTAGCCGGGAAGGTGGGGGATGTTGAGGTAAAACAAAAATTGGCGATAGCCATAAATAATCTACTGGAACCAATGAGAAAAAGAAGATCGGAGTTGGAAAAAAATCCGGAACTGGTGAATAAGATCTTAAGAGAAGGAGTTGAAAAAGCGAGGCTGGTTAGTGGCGAGGTTTTGGAAAAGGTGAAGAAAGCGATGAAGATTGATTACAAATTTTAAGGAGCTATTTAATAGCTCTGCCATGGTGGGAGACAAAGAGATGAAAGCAATAATTAATTATGGGGACTTCGACAAACTAGATATTCGTGTGGGTAGAGTAATTGCGGCCAGTCTACCCGAATGGAGCCAGAAACTGGTGAGATATGAAGTGGACTTGGGGGATGAAATCGGAAGAAGGATCTTGTTTTCGGGGATACGAAAATGGTACCAACCGGAAGAGATGATAGGAAAAAATATTCCGGTGATTGTAAATCTGGAACCAAAAAAAATGGGGGATCCTTCGGCTGGCTCAGGACAAGGTGGCTATTCAGAGGGAATGTGCATGATGGCAGATACCGAAGAGCAACCCTTTTTATTATTCTTGCAGGAGGATATTAAGCCTGGAACGGTGATAAGATAGGACGACACTATGCAACAACAAACTAAGCAGCAGATTAAGAAGGTTGAATTTAAGATGAATTTGAATCCGAGGAGGATGCTGATCTGGGTTTTAATTTTGTTTCTCTTTTTGCCGAGTCTAATTAAGTTTCTGCTGGGTTCCTCTGGAGTGGTAAAGGAACTAGCTTTGTCTTCTGCTATAGCGGAAATAAAAGAAGGAAAGGTAGAATCGGTGCAAATAAGGGGACAAGAGCTGATACTCTTGTACCCAAAAGATGCTTCTGGAAATCAAATAATTGGAATGTCCCGGAAAGAAGATGGAGCGAGCTTTATGGATCAACTTCAGAAAGCCGGGGTGGATGAAAGTAAGGTGAAAGTGGAGGTAGTCTCCCAAGACTTTGTAAATGCCTTTTGGAATGTCTTATCGTTGGTCTTGCCAATTGTTGGATTTGGAGTGTTGATGTTTTATTTGATGAAACGACAGGGTGGCGGCGCAGATATGTTTGGAATAGGAAAAAGCAAAGCAAAACTATTTGCAAAGGGAAAGCAAAATATAAAATTTGCCGATGTAGCAGGAGTGGATGAAGCGAAGAAAGAACTGGAAGAAGTAGTTGATTTTTTGAAGAATCCTAAAAAATACGGGGAATTGGGAGCAAGAACGCCTAAAGGGGTATTACTGACTGGCCCGGCCGGAGTTGGAAAAACACTCTTGGCCAGGGCGGTAGCCGGAGAAGCGGGGGTGCCTTTCTTTTCCATGGCAGGATCGGAGTTTATGGAAATGCTGGTGGGAGTAGGTGCCAGTAGAGTGAGAGACCTGTTTGAAACGGCAAAAAGAGCGAATCCTTCGATTATTTTCATTGATGAGATAGACGCCATTGGTAGGACTAGAGGTGGAAGTGGGGGTTTTGGGGGTCACGATGAGAGAGAACAGACCTTGAACCAAATTTTGGTGGAAATGGATGGATTTACTCAGTCCGACAATGTAATTGTGCTGGCGGCGACAAATAGACCGGACGTGCTGGATCCGGCACTTGTTCGACCGGGGCGTTTTGACCGCAGGGTGACTCTGGACTTGCCGGACATCGCAGGTAGAAAAGCAATCCTGGAGATTCATAAAAAAGGAAAACCCTTTGTAAAAGATCTTAATTGGAATAAAGTGGCGGAGCGGACAGTAGGTTTTTCCGGTGCCGATATTGAAAACATGCTGAATGAAGCGGCTATTTTGGCGGCGAGAGACGATCAAAAAGAAATTGAGATGAAAGATATCGAAGAAGCGGCCATGAAGGTAAAAATGGGGCCGGAAAAAAAGAGATTGCAATCTAAACTGGAAAAGAAAATGACGGCCTATCATGAGGCAGGACATGCTCTGGTGGGGCATCTCTTGATGGGAACCGACCCGATTCACAGAGTCAGTATTGTTTCCCGGGGAATGGCACTAGGGTTTACCATGAGCAGACCAAAAACCGATAAATATCAACAAACTTTGTCTGAATTGAAGGATGAAATTGCGATGATGCTCGGTGGTAGAGCCGCTGAAAGGATTGTCTTTAATGAACTGACCGCGGGTGCAGCAAGTGATATTGAGAGAGGCACGATACTAGCTCGAAGAATGGTAATTGATTTTGGTATGAGTGACTTGGGTCCAGTATCCTTAAATCAAACAATAGATGCAAATGCGTGGGGATACTCGACGGGGGATAGTGTACGACTGTCGGAAACCATGCAGACCAAAGTGGATCTGGAGATCAAGAAGTTCGTCGATGATGGCTACAAATTGGCAGAGAGTGTAATCAAAAAAAACAGAAAGATTCTCGACAAAATTGTTGACAGGCTAATGAAAGTGGAAACAATAGAGCAGGAAGAGTTTGAAAAAATTGTCGGCAAGATTAAACCGGTAGCCGAAGAATAATGAGGAAACTAATACTGATCGACGGCAACGCTCTCTTACACAGGGCATATCACGCCTATCCACCACTCACAACTCCGAAAGGTGAACTAGTCAATGCGGTCTATGGCTTTACTTCGATGTTATTGTCGGTTTTGGATAAATTGTCTCCTTCTCACGTGGCGGTGGCTTGGGATGTAAAGGGACCAACTTTTAGAAAACTCGAGTATGACGAATACAAAGCCAATAGAGGCCCGATGGATGAAGATCTGGCGACTCAAATAGATAGAACAAAAGAAGTTGTCGAGACACTCAATATTCCCCAGTACGGAATTGAAGGTTTTGAAGCGGATGATGTTATCGGAACTTTGGCAAGAATGGCCAGCGAAAAAACTCAAAAATTTCCGCCTGCCGGCGAGGCAAGCAAAGACTCAAGAACTCAAGATGATGAAGTCCAGGTGGTGATTGTGACGGGAGACAGGGATTCACTTCAATTGATTAAAGAGAAGAAAGTGGTGGTATTCCTGCCTATTCAAAATCACCATGCCCAGTCGGTGGTTTTCGATGAGGAGCAGGTAAAAGCGGTGTATGGACTAAGTCCCAGACAAATAATCGATTTGAAGAGTCTCATGGGAGACGCTTCCGATAACATCCCCGGCGTGAAAGGGATCGGAAAGGTGACGGCAACAAAATTGATTCAAGAATTTGGAAGTTTGGAAAATATCTATAAAAATATTGACGATGCAAAGATTACCCCCAGAATAAGAAGTTTGTTGGTGGCTGACAAAGAAATGGCCATAAAAAGCTACCATTTGGCCGAAATAAATAGTGCAGTGGATCTAAAGCTTGATTGGGGGGACTGTTTACTCACTAATTATGACAAGAACAAGGTGACTGCCTTGTTTGAAGAACTTAATTTTAAAAGTCTAGTTAACAAGCTGCCACGGGACTCTTGGGAGAAGGAAGTCCAGGACGTGTTCATATGAAAGTCGCATTGGCTCATGACTATATTAAGGAGTTTGGAGGTGCCGAGCGGGTATTACGCGTCCTCTCTGACATATACCCCAGGGCACCAATTTACACCGCTTTTAAGGTTTCGGGATCCAGCTGTGCAAAAGAGTTTTCGGACAGAAAAATTATTGAAAGTCCATTGGCGGTCTTAATAAAGTATTTTAATCTATATAGTCCTTTGAGATTTTTGGTGCCGGCAGTTTGGTATTTGTTGAATTTGTCCGAGTATGACTTGGTAATCACCTCTTGCTCGTCGTATTTTGCTCGAGGTTTTAGGGTTTCTCCCAAGACTAAGGTGGTGGCTTATTGTCATACTCCACCGAGATTTCTTTATGGTTATGAAACCAGTATAGACTTGCAGAGATTTTGGATTGTTAGAGTGTATGCCGTAATAGTAAATCATTTTCTCCGTATCTTTGATCTGTGGTCTGCTCAACGAGTAGACATATGGATAGCGAACTCGGTAAATACCAAAAAAAGAATTTGGAAATTTTATAGAAAAGAGGCTGTCATTGTTTATCCTCCGGTAGAAGTTGAAAAATTAATTGAGAGAAGTAAAGGTATCAAGAAAGCGGATTATTTTTTGATTGTATCCAGGCTGGTGGGTGCTAAGGGGCTAGTGGAAGCAGCGGAAGCGGCCAAGCACAATGGATTTAAACTAAAAATTATTGGAGAGGCAGTGGGGTTCTCACAAGTTGAGAAGCAACTTAAAGCTATCGGGGGAGTGGAACTCCTCGGGAGGGTGAGTGACGAGAGGTTGTGGGATCTTTTTGCCAAAGCTAAAGGGTTTATAGCGTTGGCCAGAGATGAAGACTTTGGCATTACGGTAGTAGAAGCAACGGCTTCCGGGACGCCAGTCATAGCATTTAATGGTGGAGGTTTTAAAGAATCGGTGATTGATGGAGTAACTGGCATATTGGTAGATGGAACCGATAAAGAAACACTGGAACAGGCAATGAAAAAATTTGAAGCCATAAAATGGAATCGATCAGACCTCATTAAGCAGGCCAGAAAATTTTCGAGAGAAAACTTTGATAAGAAGATAAGAGGAATAATTGGTAAGATAAAGATTGATGCGAAATAATCTGGCCCTAAAAGTTTTATTTATCAGCAACTCGATCTACATGTTCTCGGCCTTACTACTGGGGCCACTTTACGCGGTATATGTTCAGAAAATAGGAGGAGGAGTATTACTCGTGAGTGTCTCGACAGCTGTGTTTTATGTGGCATCTACACTATTTCTCCTGTTTGTGGCACGGTGGGGTGACAAGGTACGGGAAAAAGAGCTACTGCTGGCAGCAAGCTATGTTATCCGAGGCTTAGCCTTTTTGGGCTATATTTTTGTTGAGAGTGCTTTGTCTTTGATACTACTTCAAATTGTTTTTGGATTGGGTGAAGCTCTGGGAACTCCGATTTTTGGAGCCCTCTTTGCCAGACATACGAATAAAAAGGAGGAAGTTATGGAGTATTCCGACTGGACTTTGATAGCTAATCTAATGATGGCTTTGGGAACGATCGTTGGCGGTTTTATGGTGAGCACTTTAGGCTTTACATTCTTGTTTGTAACGATTGCAATCCTTTGTTTTGTTTCGGCAGGGTGGATATTATTTACCCCCAGAGAGGTTTTGTAGAATGCCCGAACTACCGGAGGTAGAAACCATACGGAGACAGCTGAAAGAAGTCTTGACAGGGAAGGTAATTACTAAGGTTGAGGTATTACGAGCCAAAAGTTTTGCTGGTGACCCCGAAAAAATGAGAGGGTGGAAAATTCGAGACATTCAGAGAAAATCCAAAGTGATTGAGATAATGTTTGAGGGAAAAGAGGAGATGGTAATAGTGCATTTGAAAATGACGGGACAGCTGATATACACCGGAAAAACTCAAAAAATCAAAAACTCAAAAGACCAAAATAGTGGAGTAAGAATTGTGGGGGGGCATCCGACGGCGGACTGGGTGAATGAGCTGCCCAGTAAACATACTCGAGTAATTTGGAACTTAAAAGATGGCTCGAAACTATTCTTTAATGATATGCGCGTGTTTGGGTGGATGAAAGTTGTTTCTCAGAAGAATTACGAAAAAGAAATTAGAAAGATG
>CAZUFH010000039.1:6547-8320 GCA_964618885.1 uncultured Pseudomonadales bacterium | reverse complement strand
TGGAGAAAGCCGATCTGGGGCTGGCTTTTGATGCCGACGGCGATCGTATGGCAGTCGTGGACGAAAAAGGACACCTTCACTGGATGGATATTATCACAACTATTTTTGCAGTCGATATTTTGGAAAGTCTTCCCGGCGCCACCATAATTTATAACAATCTCTGTTCCCGCGCCGTGCCAGAAACTATCCGGGAGATGGGCGGCCAACCTATTATGTGGAAGACTGGGCACTCTTTTATCAAGGCCAAAATTCGGGAAACCGGGGCTATGCTGGGAGGCGAGCTTTCGGGGCATATTTTCTTTATGGACAACTTCTTTGGCCATGACGATGCAGCCTACGCTAGCCTCAGGTTGCTGACCTTTTTGGAGAACCATCATGAGACTTTGTCACAAGCCTGTGCTTCCATAGAGACTCATATCAGCAGTCCGGAAATCAAGCTTGGTGTCCCAGACGGCGTCAAATTTGACCTGGTCGAAAGTCGCCTGAGACACGACTTGATTACTACTTGGCCACACGCGGAGATAAGTGACTTAGACGGCATCAGATTGGACACTGATAAAATTATGGTGGTTGTCCGGGCGTCCCAAAACGGCCCCTATATTACCATTAGGTTTGAAGGGATCAATGAAAAGCTTTACAATGAATTGAAGGATCAAATTACCAGCATTCTTCGGCGCCATCCGGAAATCGACTGGACCGATGCAGTCAATGCGTATGCTTTACAAAAATGAATACTTTAGATAATCAAAAACTATTTCGCCAGTTAGACGAGCAAGACCTCTATGGTTCGTTCAGTAAGATCGGACGACAGTTTGACTCTGGTTGGACAGCGGCTCAGTTTGTCAGTTTAAACTTTGAAACAGCCAAGATAAAAAATATCGTTTTTGTTGGTATGGGCGCCAGCAATCTCGCGGGTTACCTTGCTGAGTCTCTATCACCCTTTTTGTTTACTGTTCCTTTTGAAATAGTCAGCAACTACCGTCTCCCTTCCTACGCAGACAAGAGTACCCTAGTGATTCTCAGTAGCTACTCCGGAGATACCGAAGAGGTCCTGTCTTGCGCTCAAGATGCCGAGATGAGGAGCTGTCAGCAAATTTCAATCACCTCAGGTGGTCAGCTTCTGTCTCTTGCAAACTCCAAAAACACCCCTCACATAATTTTGGATAGCAAGCTTAATCCTTCCCACGCCCCCCGCGCCGGCATCGGTCTCTCGCTTGGAGCGGTTTTCGGCCTCCTGGTTCGTTTAAACCCTCCCTCTCAAAAGTACTTCAATCCAAAAGAAATTGTCCACACCATTGACCGCGTTCTGGACATGGTGAATATTTTTAAGAACCAGTCAGACAATCCTGCCAAGTCTCTCGCAGCGAAGCACCGGGGACAAGCTGTCTTACTTTTTTCCGCCAATCATCTCACTGGTGTCGGCAAGGCCGCCTCAAATTATCTAAACGAAACCTCCAAAACCTTTAGTACCAATTTTTCTTTTCCGGACCTAAATCATCATCTTTTGGAGGGATTTTCCTTTCCGGTTGGTCTCAAAGATCAAGCCAATTTAATTATTCTAAACTCCTCTCTTTACCCGGAAGTAATTCAAAAAAGAATCAAGCTGACGAGAGACATTCTTCTTCAGCAAAAATACCTTGTCACTGTAATCAAGCCGGAAACTACCGACGCTGTCTCTCAAGTCTTCGAATCACTAGTCTTTTTGATTATGTTTAGCTATTATTTAAGTATTGCCAACAAAGTCAATCCCACTCCCAATCCCTGGGTTGACTA
>CAZUFH010000039.1:0-6447 GCA_964618885.1 uncultured Pseudomonadales bacterium | reverse complement strand
CCTGCCCTGGTACTCCCATTTTCCAAGATTAGAAAAGAAGATATTCCCTTGGTCGGTGGCAAAGGCGCAAATCTTGGCGAGATGTACAGCTTTGGTATTCCAGTCCCCAACGGCTTTGTGATTACCGCCCAAGCCTACGAATATGTAATCGAGCAAAATGCTCTCCAGCCGGTCATCAGAGAAATCATCCGTCAGACAGATGTCAACAATCAAAAAGAACTTCAAAAAGCCTCGATCAAGATTCAACGGCTGATAAACACTGCCGACATTCCAAAAGATCTAGTCGATGAAATTTTCGAAAGTTATCAGAGCCTAAAGCCAGGAAACAAAAGTCCTTTGGTCGCTGTCCGCTCTTCCGCCACCGCTGAAGA
Organism: uncultured Pseudomonadales bacterium; assembly: GCA_964618885.1. Lineage (GTDB taxonomy): Bacteria > Patescibacteriota > Microgenomatia > UBA1400 > MFAQ01 > UBA10133. The sequence continues at coordinate 6,076 of CAZUFH010000039.1, read as the reverse complement.
CTTACCGGACGCATCATTTGCTGGGCAGCAAGAGTCCTATCTCGATATCACTGGTGAGTCAAACCTTATTCAAGCCCTCCGTAAGGCCTGGGCTTCTCTTTGGGGAGCTCGCGCCATCTTTTACCGGGCCACCAAGGGTTACGATCACTTCAAGGTTCTTCTGGCCGCTCCTGTACAGCTTATGGTGCAGTCCGAAGTTTCCGGTGTGGTCTTCTCGGTCAATCCGGTCAGCCGAAATAAAAATCAAGTCGTGGTCGAAACGGTTTGGGGCTTGGGGGACTACATGGTCCAAGGCGTCGTCAATCCCGATCATTACATCGTGAACAAAGATACTCTTACGATTCACTCTCGCCAGACCGTCCCCCAAACCGTGATGGAAGTCAGACACTTCCCGAGCGGCGTCAAAAAAGTCGCTGTCCCCAAAGAAAAGATAAACGCCAGGAAACTAACCGACGAACAAATTATTGAAGTGGCCAAACTTGCCATCAAGGTTCACCAGCACTACTTTTTTCCCCAAGACTGCGAATTTGCCGTCGAAAATGGCAAGATTTTTATGGTTCAAGCCAGACCTATCACCACCTTGGATTTAGGTGGTGGCAAGCAAAAGATCTCCGAAGACCAGCTTCTCAAACTCCCGCAAATTCTTCAAGGTGAGCCGGCTTCATTTGGTATCGGTGTGGGTAAGGTGGTCAAAATAAAATCGGCGAACGAAATCAACAAAGTCAAAGAAGGGGATGTCCTGGTGACCGAGATGACTTCACCGGACTTTGTCCCTGCTATGAAGCGGGCCGCCGCCATCGTGACCGACAAGGGAGGTCAAACTTCTCATGCCGCCATTGTCTCTCGAGAGCTCGGAATTCCGGCTGTGGTCGGCACCAAAACTGCCACCAAAGTTCTGAAAGACGATCAGGTAATCTCCGTCAACGGGTCAAATGGCACTATTTATAATGGAGTCCCCGAAAAGGCTAAGGCCGCTGAAGTTACCAAGTCCTTTAAAGAAGAAGAATTTCCAAAGACTGCGACCAAGGTTTATGTCAATCTCGGTGAGCCGGATCTGGCTCCGGTGGTCGCTCAAGGAAATTCAGATGGAGTCGGACTCCTAAGAGCCGAGTTCATGATGGCTCAGATCGGTACTCATCCCAAGAAGATGATCAAGGATGGCAAGGCAAAGGTCTTCATCGAAAAGCTGGCCGAAAATCTTGCCCTCTTTACGGACAGTTTTGGCGACCGTCCGGTGGTGTATCGGGCATCAGACTTCAAAACCAATGAGTACCGGAATCTCGTGGGTGGTCAAGACTACGAGCCGGTCGAGCCCAATCCCATGCTTGGTTTCCGAGGGGCTTACCGCTACCTCAGTGACGAATCTGTTTTCAACCTTGAGCTTGAGGCCATCAAAACCGTCAGAAATAAGATGGGCTACAAAAATCTCCATCTCATGGTCCCTTTTTGTCGCACCGTCGACGAATTGATAAAAGTCAAAAGAATTATCGCCGCCTCTGGTCTCACCAGATCAAACTCCTTCAAGCTTTGGATGATGGTCGAAATTCCCTCCAATGTAATTTTGTTAGAAGATTTTATTCGAGTAGGTATTGATGGTGTATCTATCGGTAGTAACGACCTTACCATGTTAATTCTTGGTACGGACCGGGACAATGAAACAGTCGCCAGTGAATTTGACGAAAGAAATCCCGCTGTCACCTGGGCATTGGAACATGTCGTCAAGACCGCCGTCAAACACCACATTACGAGTTCTCTCTGTGGCCAAGCCGCTAGTCTCTACCCAGACTTAGTTGAAAAATTAGTCAGCTGGGGGATTACCTCCGTTTCGGTCAGTCCGGATGCAGTGGACAATACTCGCCGTGTCATTTCCCTCATCGAAAAAAGACTACTAAAATGAGCAAAATAAAATCCGTCTACGCCCGCGAAATCCTCGACTCCCGTGGCAATCCTACTATCGAAACCACTGTCTGGTCCGACAACAATCACGGTGCTGTTGCCTCCGTTCCCAGTGGTGCATCTACCGGCCGGCTGGAGGCCTACGAGCTCCGGGATGGTGACGTCAATCGATTTGGTGGGCTGGGGGTGCTCAAGGCTTGTGCCAATGTCAATCAAATAATTAGCAAATATATTGTTGGGCAAGATCCCCTCAAGCAAAACGACATCGATCAAATTCTCCTGAACTTAGACGGCACTGCCAATAAATCCAAGTTGGGAGCGAACGCCGTTCTTTCGGTCTCGCAAGCCTGCTTCGAGCTGGGAGCTGCTTGTGCCGAAATGCCTACTTTTGAGTACACTTCCCAAAAATATGGTTTTCCTTCCGCTTCACCTCTGCACTTACCCAATCCGATCTTTAATCTAATCAATGGCGGCAAACACGGAGCCGGCAATCTGGACTTTCAAGAGTTTCACTGCATTCCCTCTAGTCGTCAATCATTCTCAAAGTCCCTTGAAATGGGTAGTGAGCTGTATCACCTTCTCAAAAAAACTTTAATCGAAAAAAAAGCCACTTCTTCTGTCGGAGATGAGGGAGGTTTTGCCCCCAGTTTAGTTTCCAATATCGATGCTATTGAGCTCTTGGTCGAAACCATCGAAGGCAGTCAGTACAAGTTAAACGAAGATGTGTACCTCGGACTAGATATCGCCGCCACGAGTCTCTATCAGGGTAATAAATACAAAATCAGTGACTCCAAAGATGCCATGACTGGTCCCCAAATGACCGATTTTATTATCGACATGAATCGAAAGTATAATCTCCTGTCTATCGAAGACCCCTTCGATCAAGACGCCTGGGAAGACTGGGAAAATCTCACTGCCTCCATCGGTAAACAGCTCATGATCGTAGGAGACGATTTATTGGTGACGAACAAGGCTCGCCTGGAAGAAGCTATCAAACGCAGTGCCTGCAATGCTATCTTGGTCAAACCAAATCAAATCGGCACCATCTCCGAAACTGTCTCAGTTATCCAACTTGCCAAAGCCAATAATTTCTCGGTGGTCGTTTCTCATCGCTCCGGGGACACCGACGAAGATTTTCTGGCCGACTTTGCCGTCGGAGTTGGCGCCGACTTTGTCAAATTTGGCGCCCCAGGTAGGGGAGAAAGAGTCGCCAAATACAATCGGCTTCTCTTTATTCAAGAATATTTAGAAAGCCTCCAACCCACCCAGTAAATGTAAAATGTACAATTTAAAATGAAAAATAAGCGAGTCATTCTCTGCATCCTCGACGGCTGGGGCATCGCCCCTCCATCCCCAGGCAACGCTATTACAGAGGCGAATCCCCAAACCTTCAATTATTTATTTGAAAACTTTCCTCACACCCAGCTCCTCGCCGCCGGTCCCGCTGTGGGATTGCCGGAAGGCCAGGATGGTAATAGCGAAACTGGTCACCTCAATATCGGTGCCGGCCGAATTGTTTACCAAGATCTCTCCATGATCAACATGGCTATTGCCGATGGTAGTTTCTTTACCAATCGCGCCCTCCTCGATACCGTGAAGCATGTAAACTCCTTCGGCTCCAGACTCCATCTCTTAGGGATGATCGGCTCTTCCGGCGTTCACTCCTTCAACGAGCATCTTTACGCTCTAATGCTTTTCGCCAAAAATCAAAATATTGAAAATGTTTATTTACATCTCATTACCGATGGTCGCGATAGCGCTCCAAACGACGGCCTGCAAGAAATCAAAAACGTTAAGGAAAAAATCATCGAGATAGGCACCGGAAAAATCTCTTCTATCATGGGTCGGTATTTTGCGATGGATCGGGATAATCGCTGGGATAGAACCAAAAAGGCTTTCAACTGTCTGACCGGACTAGACAATTTTCACCATAATGATCCTGATTCTTATCTCGAAAGTTCCTACGCGCAAGGCACCTTCGATGAGTTTATTCCTCCCAGCGCAGTAGGCGATGAGCCATTAAATACCCGCATCAAGTCCGGCGACGCCGTCGTCTTCTTCAACTTCCGGACCGACCGCCCCAAACAGCTGACCGAAATGTTTCTTGATTCGGGAATTGCCAATCTTCGTTTTGTCACCATGACCAATTATCGTAAAACCTTTACCAATCCAGTCATGTTTCCACTCACGACTATCACTATGACTCTGGGGGAGATCCTCTCAAATAATAGGCTAGAACAGCTGAGATGCGCCGAAACCGAAAAGGTGGCGATGGTGACTTATTACTTCAACGGCCAAAGTGAAGAAACTTTCCCGGGAGAAGCACGTCTTTTTGTCAGCTCTCCCAAGATTTCTACTTACGATCTCCAGCCACGCATGTCCACCGACAGACTCGTCAGTGAATTTAACAAGCATTTCAAGGACACTAATTTTGCTTTGGGAGTCATCAATCTCGCTTGTCCCGATATGGTGGCTCACACCGGCATGGTCGACAAAACCGTTGAGGCTATTCACGCGGCCGACGAAGCTTTGGGAAATCTTATTAATCTGGCAAAAGAGACAGACTCCTATCTCATTGTTACCGCCGATCACGGGAATGCAGAGGAGTTGATCGATCCCAAGACCGGAGGAGTAGACACCAAGCATTCCAACTTACCGGTACCCTTCATCATCTACCATCCCGGCGACTATCACTTTCAGCTGCAGTCAGGTAAGCTGGGGGACATCGCACCCACGATACTAAGTCTCTTGGATCTACCCACCCCATCCGAAATGAACGGCAAAAACCTAATCCTACGTAACTAAATACTCATTCCACACGTAAGGTGTCTTCCTTTTAGTTCACTCGTCATTGCGAAACCGCCTTGGCGGGTGTGGCAATCTCACTCCACCAACGAAACCACGATCGTCGCTTCACCTTTCAGTTTCTTGGTTTTCACAATCTCCAAAACTTCAGCCATATTTCCTCGAAAAATTTTCTCCGAAACCTTAGTCAGGTCTAAGGCCAAACAAATTTGTGAGTCTGCTCCAAAAACTTCCTTCATCTCACCGATAATCTTCTCTAGTCTGACGGGTGACTCATAAAACACTGCCGAGAACTTCATTATCTCTGCCATCTGCTTCACGTTTTTCAACATCTCACCTCTTTTTCCGGGTTTTTTAGGTAAGAATCCGAGAAACATATACTTGTCGGTCGGTAGTCCAGACACGGCCAGAGCCGCACTTTCGGCCGTCGGTCCGGGGACCACCGTCACTTCCCATCCTAGGTCCAGTCCTTCTCGAACAAGCTTATACCCCGGGTCAGAAATTAGCGGCATTCCGGCATCACTCACCAGAACCGCTTCTTCCAGGAGATTCATTTCTGCCAGCAAAGAGGGGAGTACCCGGTGCTCATTAAAGTCGTTGACGAACTTGAGTCTAGCTTGCTTTTCCTGTACTTTTCCAAGAGTGGTCAGCTTGCTCCACAAGTTACTAAACATTCTGGTGTCTTCACAGACAATAAATTTGGCCTCTTGCAACGCTCTAAGTGCTCTCTCGGAAATATCCTCCACATTCCCAATCGGTAAACCCACAATCGTCAATTTCATGTTTTGAGTTTTAGATTTTTTGAGTTTTTCCTATATATACTTCCTTATCACCCCCACGCACTTGCCCTGCACCTTCACATTGATCGCGAAAATAGGGGACATGGAAGAGTTGGCCGGTTCCAATCGCACTCTGGTTCTCTCACGGAAAAATCTCTTCAGGGTGGCGAGACCATTTTCCAACAAGGCGACTACGATGTCCCCATCCTTCACCGCTCCAATCTCACACTCTTCAATCAAGACATAGTCATGATCAAAAATTCCTTCCTCTATCATAGAGTCCCCTTTCACTTGCAGTACAAAAGCTCTTTTCTTACCAGAAACCATCGAGGCCGAAACTTTCATGGTGGCATTGGGATCCGTATAGGGTTCAATCGGTCTACCTGCCGCAATAAAACCTAGGATGGGAAGTTCCAAGGAAGCAGATTCCACACTCGGTCTATCCACTACTTCAATTCCCCGGATCGCCCCATCAAACTTACGGATAATGCCCTTTTTTTCCAAGGCTTGCAGGTGTTCATGGACGGTCGCAAGAGACGATACCCCAATCGCACTAGCAATTTCCGAGAGAGTGGGGGAGAAGCCATTCTTCTGGA
>CAZUFH010000038.1:0-8343 GCA_964618885.1 uncultured Pseudomonadales bacterium | reverse complement strand
GCACGGGGCTATTTATTTGTGTAAGCTTCCCCAGGACAAGCCTTGAAGACCAGATCTCCAGGAAGTATGGCTCAACCACACTATATCGACTCAAATTTCAAACCCAAAATTTGTTCCAGTCTTGCTTTCTTACTACGTTCCATACCAACTGTCTTTTTTAATATTGCATCTCTAAAAACCCGCCTAATACCACTCTCAACTTTTTCTCCAGGAATAAGTGAGGACTTTACATTACCAATATAGGAAACCAAGTCTTCGAGCAAATTTTCTTTCGCTTTAGCTTCATTCTGGCTCTGTGATCTCTCATTTTGGCAAGTATGATGTTTCGTGGTAGGAACATGAGTAACATCGACTGCGGTAGCATTTTTTTGAACATTTTGACCGCCTGCACCGCTAGAAAGTGTATAGACTGTCTTCAAATCTCGATCATCCATAATAAATAATCTCCAAACATCTACATCCTCGGGTGATGCGCCTTTTTTGTCATTATCTTCCCAATTTTTATATTCCAACCCAACTGCGTATGCATTTTCAAGCCAATCCAAAAATGCTCTAACCATCTCAAAGCTTTCGGTCTTATCCTTATTGTAGATCTCCAGCATCGCTTTTCTAGTCGCGACAGCCCCCTCTCCAAAATTAATTTTCTTTTCTATCCTCAGTTTTATGTTCTCTGCAGCCTTGCGCTGATCTCGTCCTTCACCTCCAAAAGTTTTATTTTGTTTAGCTTTCGAAACACCCATTCTTCTTTCTCCTTCGTCTCCTCCTTCTCTACTCATCGTATTTTTCTTTCTATTTTTAATTTCTATTACTTCGTTATCTTCGCACACTCCCCTTATTATTCAACATTTTTGCCAAAAGAATAGCCACCCAATGGGTGGCTATCATGCGGCGGGCGGGTTTTTCCCGCTCGTTGACTTCAAGGTGGGCGAAGATTCGCCCGGAGGAAAAGCAGGATCCTACGGTCCATAAAGGTTTCTCCTTTTATGTTGCATCTAAAACAGTACTCCCCTCTTACTTCTGCTGTTTCAGGTGGGCACTTTCTTTTCTCTGCTTTATAGTGCACCTCTGTTGGGGCGCGGGGGCCCAGAGGTGCGGGGTGGGGTGAATGGTAGACTGGCTCTGCGCGATTCTCGCGCGGGGTCATGTGTACGGAGGATTAACGATGGATTCAAACCTGCTACCTATGGTTTGTAATCTGCATCGCCGTCTCCATCCCTATCTTTTTTTCACAGTGCCTCCTTTCAGGGGCGCCGATCAAAAGAATTAAGGTCCACCTCACACATTGCGAGGATGTTGGTAGTTTACCACTTTACTATAGGCTTGTCAAGGCACAAAAAAACCTCACCCAATTCAGGTGAGGCGTTATGAAGTCGATGCCAGATTACTTGGCCACAGTTTGTACGTAGTCGGACTCAATGACCGTAACGAAGGTTCGAGTCTCCAAGCTCTCGTTATACAGTGCCATCAAGCCACGCAGGTTTTTGCGCATTCCTTCAGCCTCGTCTCTCATCCCCATCTTTTCCAACTCTTGCGCAGTTTTGAATAGTGAATCAAAAATTTTCTGTGCTTTCATTCTTTACTCTCCTACTCCGGTTAGAGCTATTCGGCCTTGTTGGACTTTCTCGCTGTGACGACTCTGGCCTTTGCGGGCTCTTTCTCGCCATTGGCGAGATCGGCCACAGGGGCTCGTTTGTTGCTTGTCTTCTTTGTCTTTTTTCCACCTTTGCCGTCCTGCGTAACCGCTCTGGATTTGCGAGTCGTCTTGGCGAGGTCATTCTTACGAATATTCGCCAAGCGGTGCTCTTCGTTTGCTCGGTGGTCTGCCGCCTTCTGCTCAAGAATGGCCTCTGGGTTCAAGTCAGGCTCAGACTGGCTCTTGGCCTTCCCGGAGCCGGAAGATTTGACACCCTTATCAGACTCGTGCTCATGGCAATAAGAGATCGGGAACGGCTTTCCCCCGCCCCTCGGTGTCATTGTTGCTTCGATTGGGGCTCCACAGCCATTGTGCTTGCACCAGTTCGGCACGAAGAAATTAGATGCTTCCTCAGTCAAGCTGGCAAGCTCAGCAGTGAGGGCAGCTACCGCTTCTTCAGTGCCACGGACAGCTTTTATCTTGGTCTCCATCTCTGAAAACTTAACCCAAAGACCAGGAGCTGAGCGGGTCCCTTGCCAAATTGCCCATTGGCCTTTATGACCCATGGCATTTTCAGCCTGTACGTACTTCATCCAGGCCTCTTTTGCCTCAGCCCAGCCTTTTTCGACAGGAGCAACCAAGTCTTCGTATTCAGCCAGAGCGACCGCCTTTGCGGCATCTCGAGCTTCATCTGCCGCTTTCCAGACGACTTCGCTTTTAACCCACTTTTCTGCGTCGCGCAAGAGGCGGCGCATAGCAAAGCGGTTTTTTTGGCAATCCCCATCTTTCCGGTCCAAGATCGCTTGGCCCTCGGCAAAGGCGATTTGCTTGTCCGGTTCCTTGGAAAAATTTTTGGAGACTTCCAAAACCTGTTCAAATAATTTATGAACAGGAACTCGAATTTCTTCAACGGGCTTACGTACGGAACAAGCCTTAGTTTGGTTCAGCATTTTGCACCTCCTCGGTGGCGGAGCTTGCTTAGGGCTCCTTACAAAAAAAGAAATAGGATTGAAATGTTCTCCCGCATAGGCGGGACTGTCATAGGTATTCGACAGAATAGCGACAATGTTACTCTTTTATGGGATGAAGGTCAAGCCCAACATACCTATTCGAAGACGAAAGTATCACTTACCAGTTGCCTAGCTTCTGTCTACAAGTGAGATCCCAAAATCTGATATCTGTAATCTGTAATCTATAGATCCTTCACCCTCTCCACAAACTTAATCTTGTACCTAATACCTTGGTAGGCAAACTTCACCACCAGGTTTACCACAAACGTCACCAGCATTAGGAGGCCAAAATAGATCATGCCTTGGCTAGTCACTTTCGGTAGTGTGTCTCGGGAAAGATATCCAATTATTCCTCCCACCACCCCGTAAGTCGTGATCAGCTGGAGGCTCTGGATACTCTTATTTGTTGCCTGGCCCTTGATCTCGGCAATCACCGCAATAGCGGAAGACAAATAGTTATTGGTCATGGTCCAGATCTCTTTAATATAGCTTTGGGTATTGGTCAGGACATCAAACTTGTACTGGAAAATACTCGAAAGATGCTCCGTCAGCCTCATCTCCTTCGCGATGTCGGCTCTGGTATGCACATACGAGCCCATCTGATTTAGCCGGCTACTAATCAGATTGATCGTTTTTTGATAAGCATCGAGCTGTAGCCTTACCTTCTCCACTTCCTTTCCTCGAATCTGTTTTCTCTCCTTAATATCCGATATCTCTTCCCATAGCTTCCGATGAATATCAAGGTACTTCTGAAGCTGGTCTTTAAACTCCCGGAAAAAGATCTGCATCTCCACCAGTCCTTCGGTAAAGTCTTTGTACTCTGGTTTGGTAATGAGAAATATGAAGCCTGGAGTTTTCTTCACTGTCAGTTCCGGTGAAGTTATTTGGCTATAAACCATCCCGTAATCAACCTCAATTTTAAAGGCTTCAGGGTCCCCTCTCACCACACTCACCGCTATCGGATGAACAGTTTTTATGTTCGCCAGTTCCTTCGGGGTGGGAGCTCCCAGCGAAAAAATATACGCAATCGCCGGAGCAAAATGTTCGTTGTAGTACTCTTCCAGTTTTCTCTTGGCCTCATCTATATTACTCGAGGATAGTTTCAGCATATAAAGACCGTCTTCATAGTATTTGATCTCTATTTCTCCCCTTGTTATAGCTTTGACAAACTCCAAGCTCCCAGCCTCCCTGGACGACTCTTTTAAGTCCAAACCATCGTGTAGATGTCTCAGCTTCTCTCGGGAAAGTGGCAGATCGCTCCGGCCATCTACAAAAAAATTCGCAATTTCGGTGAGATGAAGCGTCGTTCTCTGATACCAGCCTCCAAAATAGACATTTGTTGAGCTCTTGTCGGGCATATATTCATAATACCAAGAAAAACCACCCTTTTTAAGGGGTGGTGTGCAGAGACAAACAATTAGGAAAAGTTAAACCAGTTATCACCATCGCGTTGGTCACCATAGGTAAATTTCACTGTCCAGCCCTGAGCGGTGTACTCCTTCTTGATTTCCTCAACGGCTCGGCCCTGGGCATCGCTCGTCAAACGATTGATGCCGAGTGTGCTGGCGTAGACAACTCGACTTGAGCCTGCAGTAAAGTTCAACAACATTTTGTTTATGGCCGGAATAGCCCGTTCCATAAAGTTTTCCACTTCCTGAGTCAGCTGTGTCATAGCCACATTTTTTGAAATAGCAGCGGGTCTGGTCATTTTTACTCTCCTTGTTTGAGTTTGAAGGTACGTGTGATAGTGTTAGAATAACACTATCTATTAGTGTCTACTATACACTATCATTCTCATATGTCAAGGGGTAAAAAGAGCCTCTGGTGTATCCCCTACTTTCTGCTACTATTCAGCTATAAAACAGGTTCTCTAAAAATTTAATTTCACGGAGGTCAAAATGGCTCGAAAGAAAAAGAATCTAATCATCCGCTTGCAAGACCTTATTGAAATTGGCGCCCCGGACCTCTACTTCAGTGTCCAGCAGGCACTACAGAACGAAAACGTCTTACTCATCGATTTGGGCACTGGCACCGTCATCAGAGGTCAGGTAAATACACCTGAAATTGGTCTCATTAGCCAGAGAAAACCTTTAAAGACCGTCCGTCAAATGGGCTTTGTCCAGTCCAATTCTCTGGCTGACCTCATCCACAAAAAACAAAACATTGAAGCGGTTCTAAGCTTAGACCTAGCTTCTCAAGACAACAAGGATTCTCTCTATCTCCAAATACAGGTTATTGACGAAGCCGATTTGGAACTCTGGAAAGAAATTTCCATTACCGTCGGTCTAAACTTTGTCTACGAAATAAAGGGCAAGCCCTTGCCTGAGGTTATCTTTAGGCTATCACCGCTTTCGCGGAGCACCGGCGAAGATACTTCTGCCAGCGACGCCGCCCTCCGCAAGATCCAGCGATATGGTTCGGATGATACCTCAGCCATCTCAGGCTACTCACTCATGCCAGACAATGACGAAGGGGATGACGACTATGAAGGAGATGACTCCGAGATCTAGGTAGATCTCCCCTGTCAAAGGGAGAAACGGCTCCGCCGAGAGGGATTTCTCCCCCAGGGCCAGGCCTTAGAGGTCCCCGATCTGCAAGGCCTGGCCCTGCAGGCGTTTTATCTCTTGACACCCCATAGCAACACCTATGTGATACAATATTCCAAAAGCGGGTTTGAACTCTAAAATCTATAAAACGAAAGGAGGCTTGCCATGAAATTTAAGAAATTGATGTTATTAGGCCTTGCCGGATTGTTGGTATTTGGATGGCTCGCCTTAGTCCTCACAACTCCACCCATTGCCTGGGACCAGTTATTATTTGGTATTGGACTTGTCCTATTGCTTGGGATTTTCACCTGGTTCTCAGAAATACACAGTGCCCCTCAAAACGAACCCCCTTCAGCTTTGGATATAACCCAACGACTGGAACAAGGCCAGATCAGCGAGGAAGAAGCCATCGACTTACTTCACTATTATGCCAACGCAGAACTAATAAGACTTACTGGAAAACAAAATATACTCAAAAGACCAACAAAATAACCTAAAACCCGACCAAGGAGTCCAGCAGCTATGTTTTCAAATCTAATCCAGTTCTTGCTATTCCTTTTCCTCCTGTTCGTCGTCTACAACCTGTACTACGACAACCTCTACCCGACGTCAGACAACACCCTCCGTCGCGCCTGGAAGACTCTCAAGGATTTTATCTCCAAATACTTTCGCCAATAATTACCTTTGCCCCGCCTCTTGGCGGGGATTTTTTGATTTCCCTTCCTCATTCTGTCTTGAGTTCTTGATTCCTTGAGCTTTTGAGTTTTTTATAGTTACAATATCCCAAATGCCCAAAATTGTCACTTTAGGCGGCGGTACCGGCGCTCCAGTCATTATTCAGGCTCTACTCCAAGCTGGCTTCAAAGACCTATCTTGTATCTGTGCGAGCATGGACTCCGGCGGCAAGACCGGCACCATTCGTAGCGACGAACGTGACCAGGTCATCGCCATCTCCGATCTTCTCCGGAATCTCCTCGCCCTCATTACATCCACCAATCATCAGAGAAACATCCAAGCCTTTACCGACATGGTTTCCTTTATCGATGGCCGCCAGCGAAATCTAGGCTACACTATCTACTACGCTTTACTGGAAAAATATCAAAATAACTTCCTCAAAGTTCAAAATCATTTGGAGCGCCTCTTAGGCGTCAAGTTTGGCGGCACAGCCATCCCCATCACGACCGACTCCAGCAATATTTATTTCAAGACACAAAATGGTCAGATCTTTCGTGGTGAGCACGAGCTCGATAAGCAATCCATGTCGAAGAATATGATCTCCGATGTCTGGCTGGAGCCGGTAGTCCAAGCCACTCCCGAGGCCCTCAAAGCCATACAAGAAGCCGACTATCTTATTTTCTGTCCTGGTAGTCTATATGGTTCTATCTTGGCAAACTTATTGCCCTCTGGAGTCCAAGAGGCCATGTCTTCTACCCATGCCCAAAAAATCCTCATCACAAATCTGGTGAGCAATCGCAATCAAACTCACCACTTCACACCACAAAAATTCTTTAAAATATTCCAAAAATATACTGGTCTGTCAAAGCCATTTGACGTCTTTCTTGCTCCTACTAATTCCGAAAATGTTTTTGATAAGAAACATCTTCAGGTAGCCAAAGCATATGCCGATGAACACGCCCACTTCCTGGGCTGGACCTCGGAAAAGCTTCACAAGTTAGATAAATACAATATCAAAGTAGTAACTTCCGATACAATATCTATCACTCCCCATCTTAATCGTCTCCGCCACGACCCCACAAAGCTGGCCAAAATTCTAAAAAAAATCATTAAATAATATTCTCAAGCCTTAGTCTCGAGAACGGGCTTTTTTTGCTTTTTTTAGGAGCAGGTGTTATTATCTCCTCGCAAGCACCTTATTTTCTAAAGGAGACAAAATGATCCACTTCCCTAGCGTAGAATCACTTCAAGGTCTGTTTTATGGCATCATCCTTATCGCCGCTGTGATCGGAATTGATGTATGGAAATCAGGCAGAACTCTCCCCCAGGCCGCCTGGCGTTGGGTTGTCTTATTCATCGTCTTTCTCATCAGCTTCCTCCAAAGTATCGGTTTTGTTTGGTACCTCGCCCTCGCCCTCGGCCTCATCGTCGCATTCACCACGGATCGTATCCGCAATCGCCAGGACAAAAACAAAGGATCATAGTCACCACTCTCACCCAATGGCCCACGAGGGTCATTTTTTTGCACAAAAAAAGGGAGAATAAATCTCCATTTTGCCATGAACCCCATCTAAATTGTCTATCATTTGAAATTTCAAGCACAAAAAGACAGCCAGTAGTGCGATTGGACAAAACAAAACAATCACTTAATAGCTTACTAAAAAAACAAAATCTGCCTCACTTGGTGCCTTCTATCCGGCCTATTTCCCATTCCACAGCTATGAAAATCAGCTTCCAAATAAAAAGCATTTCGTGCTCAGTTTTCCTCTACTCAAACCTGTCCCCAATCAGCCTATTGTGAGAAGGCGGATCATCCGTTAGAGATGTAGTCCGTTTTGATTAAAGAAGGTCACGAAGAACAGACATATGCTCCACACTTGACAGCGATCATCGGTACATCAGCCAAGTCTGGCTTGGCTTTTGAGAGGGCGGGTCTTAGGATCTTTCCCCGAATTTTTATTAGGAGAACTGCTCAAACTCCGAAGAGTAAGAGACTACGTCCCCCAGTCGAGTACTTGTAGAGGAAAAACCTCCCAATTCCTCGCCAATCTCTCAAGCCATCTTCATTTAAACCCTTTTTTCACTCCTCGTCAACTTACACCGTTGCCGCAGGGCCAGGCCTTATAGGTCCCCGATCTGCAAGGCCTGGCCCTGCAGGAAGAAATAAGCGCGCAAGAATACACCTTCCCGTGATAAAATAACTCGATATGTCTCGCCCACTTGAATTTCTACGCTCTGTGAAGCTAGAATTACACCAGGTAAAATGGCCCTCTCATCAGGAGGCCTCAAAAATGACTGCCATGGTTATCATTACGACAGCCATCGTAGCTGCCTACTCAGGCGGACTAGACTATTTGTTTACTGTTGCTTTGCAATCAGTACTAAACCGCTAATAAAACAAAATGAAATTAAAAGTAACGGACCAAAAACAAACATCTGAGGACTTAATCGCTAAGGTTCAGGACCCCAATCACATCAT
>CAZUFH010000037.1:3981-8382 GCA_964618885.1 uncultured Pseudomonadales bacterium | reverse complement strand
TGAGAGATTTGCTTTAATGAGAGGTGGCAGTGGTGGAGTGAGACCTGCCTGCCGGCAGGCAGGTTGCCTTCTTCGCAATGACGGGATTGTTTTTGGTACAATTAGTCATGCCGGAAGTTTTTAAAACGGGAAACACAAAAGGAGAATCAGCCGAAATAAAAAAAATACTGGGAGGGTCAGTAACAGGAAATTCTTTTGGTTCGTGTGTCCCCAAGCCTCATAAATTTCGATTTGAATCGCAACAAGATGATGAAACGGTTTTGCTTCTTGGACGAAGGCATATAATCACTAATTTTGGATGGATCGCGGCTACCTGTTTTGCTTTTGTAATCCCATTTTTTTGGGGAGAGTTCCCCTTTTTGAAGGCGCTTGACGGAAATACATTGGTGAGTCTGACTTTGCTCTGGTATTTGGTACTGATATTCTTTGGAATGCAGAGCTTTTTGATGTGGTTTTATAACGTCTACATAATTACCAATGAAAGACTGGTGGACGTAGATTTTAATGGACTGCTCAGCAAAACGGTAAATGTCTGTCGAATTGGTAAGGTGGAAGATGCCAATTATACTCAAAATGGATTTTTGGCCAGTATGTTTAATTACGGTGATGTGATTATCCAAACAGCTTCGGAGCAAAAGACCCCAGATTCAGCAGGTGAGGCTTCGGCTTTTACTTTTGAGGCGGTAGCCTTTCCGGATAAAGTGGCAGCCATAATTTTACAATTAATGGAAGAATCAGAAAAACCATGGAGATAATACCAGGAGTAACCATAAATTTAAGTCTGATTGTCAGTATGATGGTGAAGATTTCCATGGTGCTCATCTTGATACTTTCCCTGATAATGATCCGTCAGGAAAGTTTGATGGATAGAGTCGTTAATCTACCAATCGGAAAGGGTCTGAAGCTCATCACGTGGGGATTTGTTGGCATAACCTTGCTCTCGACTGTTATAGTATTATTAGCGTGAACACAGGTCTTGGTTTATCTTTTTTTAGAATTGTAAATGAAGAAGGGTCCAATGGATGGGCTCAGGTTTACGCACGAATTCCCTTTGACAATGAGGATCTTTTAAGCAAAGGAGCTTTGTTTGGGGTAATTTTTGGAAAAGATAAAGAAGGTTGGGCGGAGAGAGATTCTGAACTAATGGGGTGGGTAGAAGAGTATTTTAACAAGACTGAAACGGAGGGAGAGTTATCAGACTTTTTTCAAAAATGGAGTATCAAGTATCCGGATTTGGCTGGGGTTTGGATGTGGGTGGTAGAGAAGAGTGGTAATCGAGAAATTAAAATGGCGCGCGTGGGTGAGGTGGGGATTACTTTGTTTCGAAAGGGAAAGGAGTTTGATTTTTCCTCCGGCATGATAGAAGGAAAGATACCAAAAGGAAAAGCTGAAGAAGGAGATAGAATTGCCGTTTGGACGGAGGGGCTCTTAAACAAAACTGATGAAAAGAGACTGACTAATTTGGGCGAGAGTGAGATATCTCGGCTGAACGAGAAAATACGAGATGAAAATTTTGCATCGGCTGGAATAATACTTGATTTTCAGAAATTCAATGAGCCGGAAGTAGAAGCAATGTCCGAAAACACTATAATGGTGATGGAGAGGAAGCCAGAAAAGGAGATTGAAACGGCGACGACAGAACATAAGTGGAACCAAGAACTGGTGGATGGGAGGTATGTTGGCCCCATAGGGTTTAAGGAAAAGGTGAACAATTGGTGGATGAGGGTGACCTCTAAAATTAGAAGACCAATACACCAGGAAGGGGTAGTAGAGCAGAGAGGTAATCTAAAAAGAAAAAAAATGGCAGTGACTCTGGGGGTTCTGTTTCTGGTTTTACTTTTAATTAGCCTAATTTCTGGATCGATAAAAATTAGGAGAGAGACAGAACTGAAAAAATGGAAGGAGTTTTCTGAGCCGATCGAAAAAAGTTTGTCCGAAGCCGTAGGTCTAATTCAGCTTAATCCTTCGGGGGCTAGGAAATTGGTAGAAGATTCTAAGACGACATACGAGATGAAGAATGTCGATTTCCAAAAAGGGAGATATGTGAAAGAAGTGAGTGCTTTAAGAAAAAAGATTGATGATACTTGGACTTTGGTGTCTGGTGAAAAAGAAAGTCAAATAGAGGAATTGGCAAGAATTGATTTGGTAAGGCAAGGGTTTAAGGGTGAAAGATTGAACCTTGTTAAAGACAAACAGATAATAGCTTTAGATGGAACCATGGGTGTGGTCGTGACAGTGGAATTATCAACGAAGGATATTAAAGTCGTGGCCGGAAAAGGCGAAGGGCTGGGATGGATCGATGTTGTGGGGGATAGTAAGAGAATGATGACTATAAGTGGTAGTGGCGTGAGAGATGCTATCAGTGGGCAAGACCTAGTTAAGTTTGATGCTGCGGTGGTCAAACCAGTAGTCATGGGGAGGTTTGGTGGAAATCTTTATGTTTTAGATCAAGGAAATAAAGAGATATTTAAATATGCGGCGGTGGGAGAGAGCTTTGGCGAAAGAGCGCGATGGCTAAAGCAAGATCAAGTGATAAGCTTCGTGCCGGTAGATATGGCCATTGATATTGATATTTGGGTAGTATCAAATGACGGTCAAGTAGAAAAATTCCGAAGAGGAAGTAAGGAACAGTTTTCGCTGAGTGGTCTGACAGCTGGCATGAAAATAAATAGACTGGCTGTGGAGATAGAAGGCGATAGAATAGCTCTTCTTGATAATACATCGGGTGCAATAGCAATATGTAGCAAAACTACGGGAAGTTGTTCTCAGATGCTAAAGTCGGAAAAACTTAGGGAGGCGACAGATATTGAATTTGATGATGTAGGAAGACTTTTGGTGCTGATGTCTGGGATAATTGGAGTGCTTAAATAGACAGGGAGAATCGAATTCAATTGTGGGGGTATATGGATCCCGGGTCAAGCCCGGGATGACATAGTTTTGTCAAATTGCGAACAGTTAAGGAGAGACGGGGAGAATCGAAGTCTTCGGTCGATTCTGCTGAATCGCCTCTGACCGCGCCTCAGCGCCAGTCGCGCTTCCGGCAGGTTCAATTCCCTCGCGGTGTACAAACCAAAAAGACTCCCACAAGGGGAGCCTTTTTGTTTGTGGAGACGGGGAGAATCGAACTCCCGTCTGAAATAATCTGAATACAGAGTCTACAAGCGTAGTTTGCCGAGATCCATAAAGCTTCAGGCAAACAAGAACACTTTATGGTTAATCTAGTTAAGGTTAGTTCCCGCCCCTAAATAAAAGGCGGGACATTCAATCCGGTGTTTTATCGCCTTAAGGAGTGCCCGGGATCCGCAGCTCTATAAGACGTCTTCAAACTAGTACTTAGGCAAAAGCGTAAGCACGAGCGGAAGATTGGAATCCACTGAAATCAATGGAACCAAGTAACGTGTCTTCTTTATTGACAGTTAAGTTTTGGTCTTTTTTACTCCTTTTACCAAAGGAGGCTTGCAACTGTAAACGTACTATTC
This sequence comes from uncultured Pseudomonadales bacterium, assembly GCA_964618885.1. Lineage (GTDB taxonomy): Bacteria > Patescibacteriota > Microgenomatia > UBA1400 > MFAQ01 > UBA10133. Next base: position 4,903 of record CAZUFH010000037.1, on the reverse strand, counting down.
CATCGAAACCGGTCGTCCCCAAGACTTATACTTCGTATAACGCCTATTTTATAGGCTTATATAATGTATCATAAATGAGTGTAAAAAGCAAATGATTTGTATGGATTGCCGCGTCGTGCTGGTTTGATAAATCAAACCCCTACTCCTCGCAATGACGGATGGTTAGGCGCGGAGACCTCTGAGAAAACCGACTTTTTCGGTGAGATTTACACCCATCATCTGATCCCGGCTGGCTTGCATGACGACGGCTGCTAAAAATAGGTCAAATTCGTTCTCGTCCATAGCTTTAATTTTGGTTTTGATGCCTTCCTGATACTTTTTTATGCTCATTTTGGCATTAAATTCGCCGCCCCAAGGATACTTGGAAACACATTCGGGAATGATTTTCGTCCAAAATAGGTCCATTTTTTGTCCTTTCATCTATTTGTTTTTAAACGTCTAGCTAGTGCCAGATTGGAGACTCTTTTCTTGATTAACTCTCTCTTTTCAAACTTCTTCTTGCCCCGGACTAGAGCTATCTGCACCTTCACGAGACTACCCTTATTATACAGCTTCAGAGGCACCAAAGTCAAGCTAGCTGATCTCATTTTGGTCTCGATAGTGACAATTTCTTTCCGGTGGATGAGAAGTCTTCTAATACGGGCCGGATCGTACTTTTCGAGGCTGGCGAACTGATATTTTGGAATATTTAGGCCGACAAGATAGGCACCGTCTTCCTTTAGAAGGACTCTGGCACCGGCAAAATTGGCTCCACCGGCGCGAAGGCTCTTGACTTCGGCTCCAGTGAGCTCAATACCAGCCTCAAACGGCTCGATAATCTCATAGTCAAAATAGGCTTTTTTGTTTTGGAGTAACATGTGACTATTTTACATGGAGTGAGATTGCCACGTCAGAGTACTTCCTCGCAATGACGAGTCGGTTT
>CAZUFH010000037.1:0-3971 GCA_964618885.1 uncultured Pseudomonadales bacterium | reverse complement strand
GGGGTGTAGAGAAAGACTAGATTTTGTCGATCAGATCTGCCCAATGTGTGGAGAAGGATCAATCATGGGGTGGACACACTCTGGATGCAAAAGTAAGTTTGGGATGGATGGCCTGATTGCGATTTACGAATATCAGGAGCCGGTAGCCCGGGCAGTAGTTGATGGAATAAAGTATGGTTTCAATAGAGAACTGGCAAAGATTATTTTAAAAGACTTCGTATTTCAAACTGGAGAACTGTTTGACATGATAGTACCCCTTCCACTGTATTTCTATCGTGAAAATTGGCGTGGTTTTAACCAGGCAGAGTTGCTGGCACAAGTTGTCAGGTCTCAGATGACAGATATCAGATTGGAAAGATTACTGGTGAGAGTGAGAAATACAAAGCAGCAGGTAATGATGAAAACGAGGGAAGATCGACAAAAGAACATAGAAGGGGCTTTCCGGATATGTGAAAAATTCAAAAACTCAAAACTGAAAAAACTCAAGATATTGTTGGTAGATGATGTGTTTACCAGCGGGGCGGATATGAGGGAGTGTACCAAGGTCTTGAAGAAGGCTGGGGTAAAAATGGTGTGGGGTCTCGCGCTAGCCCACTGATCCTTTACAATAGAATCTGTGAGACGAAAATATCTATTGGGTTTGATGTTGGCAGTGGTTTTTTTGATAATGGGTTTCTGGGTGGTGGCACCCGGGCTATTCGGGCGAGTCACACCTCGCCCCTACACGGGGAAGGAAGGTGAAAAAATATCGGTGGTTGTATCATTTTATCCACTTTACTTTATGGCGAGTGAAATTGGTGGAGATAGAATGGAAGTGAAGAATCTGACTCCAGCAGGGGTAGAGCCACACGACTATGAACCAACTGCCAGAGATATGGTGATTCTTCAGCGGGCGAAGCTATTAATTTTGAATGGGGGAAACTTTGAGGCATGGGGAGGAAAGATGAAAGAGGAATTAAAGTCGTCAGGGGTGACGGTATTGAGCGCTGGGGATGGGTTGTTTGAAAATAACGATCCACATATTTGGCTAAGCCCGCCAATCGCAAAATTGATGGCAACTAAGATTTCGGTAGCCTTAATAGCTTTGGACAAGGAAAATCAGGATTATTATGAAGCGAATGCGGATAAACTAATAGAAAAATTGTCAGATCTTGACCGGCGTTATTCTTTGGAGTTAGGGAAATGTAACAAGAAAGATTTTGTAACCTCTCATACTGCTTTTGGTAATATGGCCAAGACATACGGATTGAATCAGATTGCCATCGCTGGCATATCTCCCGACGACGAGCCTTCGACGAAGCAACTGGCAGAAATTGCCAGATTTGCTAGAGAGAAAGAAATCAAATATATTTTTTTTGAGAGGCTGGTAAATCCCAAGTTGGCGGAGACAATCGCCGAAGAGGTTGGGGCAAAAACTTTGGTGTTGGATCCAATTGAGGGAATAAGCGATAATGATATGAAACAGGGAAAGAACTACCTGACACTGATGGAAGAAAATTTATATAATTTGCGAATAGCACTCCAATGCCAGTAGATCACACAAAAAACATTATAGAGATTGAGGGAGTGTCTTTTGCATACAATGAAGACTTGGTTTTGGATAATGTGGTCTTGAATATTCACAAGGGGGATTACTTGGGAGTGATTGGTCCGAACGGTGGCGGTAAGTCGACGCTGATAAAAATCATGCTGGGCCTACTAGAACCGTCAAGAGGGGCGGTTAAACTGTTTGGACAAGATATTCACACTTTTAAAGATTGGTCGAAGATTGGCTATGTCCCACAAAAAGTAATTAACTTTGATGTAAATTTTCCGGCGACAGTCTTTGAAGTGGTGGCCATGGGTCGGTATGGCAAGAAAGGTTTGTTTAGGTCACTAAACAGTGAAGATAAAAAAATAATTGCTGATTCCCTAAGACAAGTAGAGATGTTTGAGTTCAGGGATCGAGTGATCGGGGATCTTTCCGGCGGACAACAGCAAAGAGTTTTTATAGCTCGAGCCCTAGCCGGACAACCTGAAGTAATATTCTTGGATGAACCAATGGCTGGGGTGGACACACAAGCTCAAGACAAGTTTTATCAACTGCTTAAGAAACTAAACCACGAGTTGGAGCTGACTCTAGTGTTCATTTCCCATGATATAGAGTCTGTAGTTCACGAAATTACAGAACTAGCTTTTGTAAACAGGACAGTAACTTATGATGATCATCCTGTAGACATGACGCATCAAAAACTGGAAGACTTTTATGGTCATAAAAAACACGTCCTTTATAAAGAACAAAAACACTAATGCTAGAAATATTTCAATATGGATTTGCAGTTCGAGGTCTCGGGGCTGGAGTAATTATTGGTTTAATTGCACCACTAATTGGAATCTTTTTGGTCCTGAGAAGATATTCCCTGATTGCTGATACTTTGGCCCACGTCTCTTTGGCGGGGATTGCGGTGGGTTTTCTTTTGAAAATCAATCCGATAGTGACAGCAACATTATCAACAGTACTTTCCTCTGTGGTTATAGAGAGACTACGGATTTCGAGAAAGGTTTATGGTGAGTCTGCATTGGCTATCTTTCTGTCTGGAAGTTTGGCCTTGGCCGTGGTTTTAATTAGTTTGGCTCATGGTTTTAATATTGGCTTATTGAACTATTTGTTTGGTTCGATTGTGACGGTGAAGCAGGGCGACCTTTATATTATTGGAGCGTTGGGAGCTTTGGTGGCGGTAAGTATCTTTCTTTTTTACAAAGAGTTGATTTATATTACCTTTGACGAGGAATCGGCTCAGGTTAGCGGTATACCGACAAGATTTATAAATACACTGTTGATCGTTTTGGCAGCTTTGACGGTATCGCTTTCGATCCCAATTGTTGGAGTGCTGCTAATTTCGGCGCTAATGGTAATTCCGGTAGTGACGGCCTTACAGTTTCGGCAGGGTTTTGGATTGACGATTTTGATTGCCGAGATGGTATCTATTTTTTCGGTTGTAACGGGAATACTGGTCGCCTTTCAGTTTAATCTGTCTACAGGCGGGACCATAGTCTTGGTGTCATTAGCCGTTTTTGCCGTAGCTTTGGGTCTGAGAAGGAGGTAATTATTTCCGGTCGTCGTCGAAGAATTCGTAGTAGGAGAGAACACTAATGGCGCTCATTACAAACCAAAAGAAAAGTTCTTCGAAGGGAAGCCTAATACCAAAGAAATCAATCCACCCAATAAAATTTGTACCCGGAAAAGTCCATTGATTTAGTTCAAGACCTGTGATCTCAAATATTACTCCAAGTAAGAAAAAATATGAGGCTGTCTTAATATATTTGGAGAGAAGTCTGGGAAAAAATGACAAAAACATAATAGCTGGGAAAAAGAACAGAGTAATTCCAAGCCAAAAATAGGCATAAGGAAGTGTGAGCAGGTCTGGTTTGCTTAATAATAATGTGAAGAAAACCGTCATGGCAGAGACTATTGGCCAGACAAGATACTTCATTTTTTTGTCAACCAATTCATGTTTACCTTTGTCTAAAAAATGTTCATAAAAAATAACAATACTATAGATTAGGAAAAATCCAAAGATTAAGTCTTCGATAGGGATAACTCCAAAAATATGGAATGAGAAATAAGTGGTGGGGACGAACCAGGCGCCATCTTTGATGGCGATATAGTCGATAAATAGGCCAAATGGAATAGAGATGATTAAGGAAAACAAAAAAGTCTTTTTAACCTGCGAAGGAGTCCTGATAGATAACCATAGGGATGGTAAGCCATAAAACAACAGAATAGAGGTTAAAAAATTGGCCCTAAAAGACAATGAGAGTACCACAGAAATAAAAGGGAATAAAATCAGGAGGAAAATGTCTAGTTTTTTTAAGAATTTTGAAGTTTGTGTCACTGGTACTAACTATCTCAAATAGCAAGCGGTTAAGCAAGAAGGGCGGAGGGGGCGGGATTCGAACCCGCGGTATCTTGCGATACGGAGGTTTAGTAA
>CAZUFH010000036.1:0-8518 GCA_964618885.1 uncultured Pseudomonadales bacterium | reverse complement strand
CCAGCTCGTACTTATCTAAAATATTGGTAATCGAACTAAATCCCGGTTTATTCATTGTTATCACCCATTATAATGAAACTCACAACTCTTATGTTCAAGTCTTCCAAATTCATTTCCAATCTCAAGGAATTTTTTGTCACCTACAGGGCAACCCTAAAAATTGCCTGGGATATGGACAGATCATCTCTTATAAAAATTACTCTTGCCAATGCCACCAAGGGAGCTTTGGTTTACCCAACCCTACTAGTAAGTAAAATGCTCATCGATTCTGTCGTCAATACTATCGCCACTCGCGATATCTCAAACGGTCTCAAGACCATCATTATCGCCACCATTCTGGGTTGGTTAATCGAAACCTTTTCTGGGCTCCTTCAAGAGGTTGATTATATTTTTAGTTCCAGTCTACCTCGACTGCTCTCAGAAAAAATTCAAGTTAATATCTCTAGGAAAATCAATTTACTCCCAGTTGCCGTAGCAGAGTCCCCTGAAACCAGAAATCTTCTGCAAAAAGTCATGAGCAACTCCGGGCGCGCCGTCTGGTCTCTCGTTATTCCTATTTCCACTTTTCCCGAAATTATTTTTACTATTATAGCTACTGCCATTCCCATTATCACCTTTCAACCACTATTCATTATCCCTTCACTCATTCTCTCTATCCCCAATATGCTCATTGGCATCAAGTACAGTAAGGAACAGCACGCTCTAAGCACTTCCTATGCTCCCAAATGGCGCATTTGGGGCGCCCTGGAAGACTTCAGTATCAAAGGTAAATATCTATACGAAAATAAAATTTTAAATCACGTCAGCATTCTTCTAAATCGACGCATCAAAATGGCCACCGATTTTTTCGATGCAGATAAAAAAATCAATGCCTCACACGCGAAACGTCGTCAGTCAGTTGGGATTCCCCTTTCTCTCTACCAGACCGGTACCCGTTTTTACCTTTACTATCTCGCAATCATTCAAACACTCACTCTTGGTAGCGCTCAAATTACCAGCTCCGCCATCGACCGTTTTATCTCCAACCTTGGTCGGTTAATTAGACAAGCAAGTGACATCTTCCAAAACTATCTTTTTATTGCCGATTACGAAAAACTGATGGGCATCGAAGAAGAAGATCTTAGTATTGGAGTCCCCATACCTACCGCAATATCGCAGGGCCTCGAGTTTAAGAACGTTTGGTTTAAATATTCTCACTCTCCCAGCTGGATTCTCAAAGGCGTTTCTTTCAAGGTAGATCCCAAAGACAACATCGCCATTGTTGGCGAAAACGGAGCCGGAAAAACTACTCTCATCAAACTCATCTGTCGTTTTTACGAACCAGATCGAGGAGAAATCCTACTGGATGGAATTAATATAAAAGAATACAATTTCCGAGAATATCGTCAAAAACTTTCTGCCCTCTTCCAAGACTTTGCCCAATACCCCTTTTCGGTTGAGGATAATATACGTTTTGGAGATATCACCAAGAAAAAAACCAAAAGGGAAATCAAAAAAGCCGCCAAACTTACCGGTATCTCGACCTTTATCGATTCTCTTCCCCTAAAATTCAAGAACCCACTTGATAAAGAATTTACGGGAGGCATCGAGCCCTCAAAAGGTCAGTGGCAGCGTATTGCTCTTTCCCGAATTCTCTTTCGAGACGCTCACATAATCATTCTGGACGAGCCGACTTCCAACGTCGATCCAGAATCAGAGGAACAAATTTTCTCGGATTTATTGAAGGTAGCTAAAGATAAAATGATTATTCTGGTCTCTCATCGCTTTAGCACAGTTAGAAAAGCCGACAAGATTCTTGTCCTTGAAAAGGGATTAGCCGTCGAATATGGGAATCACTCAGAATTAATGAAGCGGAACGGACGATACAAAGAACTATTCTCTCTCCAAGCCCAAAGCTACCAGTAGTTCATCAGCCGCTTCCTCTATGACTTCATCTACCTCCTCAAGTTCTTCTTTTCCAAATTTGCTCAGGACATAGTCGGCTCCGGATCCCGCATAAAGTAATTTTTCTCTGTTATCCACTCCAATTCTCACTCGTAAAAAGTTTTTATCGGGCAAGCTAGTCTCCACCGAGGTTACCCCGTTGTGTACCTTCGGTCCCACTCCTCTTTGAATTTTATACTCACCAAACTTCAAGTCCAGGTCATCATGTATCAAAACCAGGTCACCCGTCCCTAGTTTGTAGAAATCCAAAATTTTTCTTACCGCCCTACCGGACTCATTCATAAAGGTTTGTGGTTTTACCAAGATCAAGTCTTTTTCTCTGTATACCAAAGACTCAAACTTACTCTCCAAAGAAAATTTGGCACTACCGGAGAGTCTATCCACAAATTCAAACCCCACATTATGTCGAGTGTTTGCATATTCCTGACCCGGATTCCCTAGTCCAATAATTAATTTCATTTATATTTCTATTTTATGCTTTATAATCCCTTTGTGAAAGTCTTTCTACTTTTCATATTATTTTCAGTCACCCTACTTTACTTTCCTCTCAATCGTCAAACCCCCAAATTTAGTTTCAAAACCAAGTTTGACACCCTCATCCCTCTCATGCCCTGGACCGTCTGGATCTATTTTTCTTACTACTTCCTATTTCCAGCCTCCATCGCTCTCAGTTGGAACTCAGATTATGCCATTCCCTTATTGGTAACCCTGATTTTTTCCACCACCATTGCCTCTGTTTTTTGGAGAATCTTCCCAAACGGAGTTATGCGGCCACAAATTGAGATTCACTACAGCCACCACCACCGCTTACTTGGACTAATTTACAGCCACGATAGAGATTGTAACGGTCTTCCCAGTGGACACGTGCTCCATTCCTTCGTCGCTTGTTTTTTCCTAGCCAAACTTTTTCCTCACCTTTGGGCATTTTTTGTCATAATACTCTTGGCCATTAGCTTTTCCACTCTCACCACCAAACAACATTATTTCTTAGACATGGTATTAACCCTCCTATTTTCCCCTCTCATCATAGAACTGACTTCATTACTTGTATAATCACCCTATGGTTGACCCAAAAAAACCTTTTTTCTCGATCATCATTCCATCCTTAAATGAGGAAAAATTTTTACCTTTATTACTCGCTGATTTGGCCAAACAATCCGTCCGAGACTTCGAAGTCATTATAGTTGACGGTGAGTCTTCGGACAAAACAATAGAAAAATCAAAACTTTTCAAGGATCGCCTACCGTCCCTTTCAATCCTCACCAGCAAAATCAAAAACGTCTCAGTTCAAAGAAATCTAGGTGCCAAAAAGGCCACAGGCAAGTATCTTCTTTTCAACGATGCGGACAATCGACTTCCAGAATACTTCTTAGAGGGCGTCCGATATCAGCTCCACGTTAAACCACTCGACCTTTTTACCTGTTGGTTCATTCCAGATTCCGAAGTTGGCTCAGATAAAACAGTTGCTACCTATATGAACATCGTTATCGAAGCCGCGTCGCTTCTTGGACAGCCAGTGGCCTACGGTGCCCTCATCGGTTGCCGGGCAAATATTTACAAAAATATCGGAGGTTTCAATCCCGAAGTCGGCTTCGCCGAAGATTCCGAATTTGTCAACCGTGGATCAAAAAAGGGCTACACTTTCGGGGTTTTTCATGAACCTCGCTTTACTTACTCCTTTCGTCGCTTCAGAAAAGTTGGCAAGATAAAGTTACTGCAAAAATACGCGGTCTTGAACATCAAGTATCTTACCAACCAAAAGGTAAACCAACCCAAAGAGTATCCGATGGGAGGTGGCTACTTGGAAGAAGAAGCCAGAATAACTACCGACCTGACCAAGGTAATACATCTAGCGTTCAAGAAAAAAGGTAACAGGACCAAAATTACAGATCGAATCCGTGCGCTCCTTAGTCTAGAAGAAAATCAATCTTAAGCTAACATCAGTTGGAGTCCTACAAACATTGCATAGACTCCCACTAGCACCGCCCCCTCCCATCTTTCTAATTTATGCTTAGATTTTGTAAACAACCAAAACAGACCCAAAACCAATATTAGGAATATACCAGCTACCCCTCGTTGTAACGACTCCGGGTAATCAATCGGATTGATTACTGCTACGATTCCCAAAATCAAGGTTGAGTTAACCACCACACTCCCCAAAACATTTCCAAGCACCAACGCAATATCCCTTTTCTTTGAAGCAGTAATAGATAACATTAACTCAGGCAAAGTGGTTCCAAAAGCAATGACTATCAGCCCAACCCAAAATGCACTTACACCGAGAGAGGCAGAGATGTTTAGAACAATATTAATTAGCATCCAAGAACTCGCTGCTAAGGATCCGAGTGCCAAAACCAACTTGAAGCTTTGAACCATCCAATGAACCTCAGTCTTCAGTCGGTGATGAACTCTACCAGTGAGACGGAGATGTTTCAGGTGATGATTACCATTTTTTATTAAATCCTGAAGATAAAGAACATAAAAAGCAATCAGAATCAAACCATCAATCCTACTCAACGATCCGTCAGACATTAACACGAATGGAATCATTGCGGCGACCATAGTTATCCATAAATCTTTCTTCAGATACTCACCCACTACTGGAATAGTACCCGCGAGCACTGCTGCCCCTCCAATAATCCAACTAAGATTAGCCAAGTTGGCTCCTAAGATATCCCCTAAAGAAATTTGTGGTTGCCCTCGAAGCGCAGATCCAATTCCAACGAATAACTCCGGCAACGAAGTTGAGAAACCAACTAGTATCGTAGCCAGTAACAACTTGCTAGTTCGAATTCTGTGTGCCAATTTTTCAAAAATTTCCACTGCCACACCCGAAGATATCACAATAATTAAAATCAAAATCAAACCAACAAACAAATTACCAAGCATACATTCATTTAACCACAAATCCCTCAATCTTCCTTGAGTTTTTTATTTTTTGAGTTTTTTCCATGCCTCTTACCTACTTCAATTAATATCGGTACTACCGAAATTCCCACAATCATCAAAGCAGCATAGTGAAAATTGTCCTTTATAAACGGAAAATTTCCAAAGGCGTAACCACCAAGCATAAATACCGTAACCCAAGAAACGGCTCCAACCACGTTATAAAGAATAAAGGTGGCGTAATGCATTTTACTTATTCCAGCCACGAAAGGAGCAAAAGTTCTTACAATGGGTACAAATCTAGCAAAAACAATCGCTTTGCCACCATGTCTCTGGTAGAACTCTTCTGCTTGTTCCAAATACTCTTTCTTAAAGAATCGGCTCCTTCCATCAAAGATTTTTCTCTCCAATTTATCTCCAATCCAATAATTTAGAGAGTCTCCTGTTATAGCTGCCACAATCATCAAAATGTACAGCAATAAGATATTAAAAGATCCCATTGCTGCCAGTGCACCAGCCGCAAACAAGAGAGAATCTCCGGGTAAAAATGGTGTCACTACCAAGCCAGTCTCCATAAAAATGACCAGGAACAGTATCAGGTATGTAAGACCCCCGTACTGGGCAATCACCATGGCCAAGTTCTTATCTATATGCAAGAAAAAATCAATCAGAATTTTTAGAATTTCCATCTCTCAATCTTACCTTAGTTTGCAGATAATTTGGCAATTTCTTCCACTTCTTTCCACGTCGTGGCTTCCTTAGGCCCCTTATCATCACGGAACTTAATTAGTCTCGGAAATCTAAGTGCTATGCCTCCCGCGTGCGCAGGACTCCGTGTAATTTCATCGGCCGCGATTTCAACCACCACCGTCGGCTCTACCCAAACGTCGGGAATCAGCGCTCCGGTGACCAAATAATTTTTTGGTTTTTCTTTTACAGCGGAGCCGTCCAGTCGTTTCTTCAAACTTCTGAACTCTTCATCTGTAAGCCCGGTCCCTACTTTGGCCAGAGATACCCACGACTCCTCTTTGCGTAGCCCCACCAAAAAAGCGCCTATTCCAAAGTCGGTCCTCTTCCCCCGCCCTAAGTAATAGCCAAGTATGACCAGATCCAGTGTATCGGATAGCTTTCCGGTCGTCCCTTCGGCTTCTTTTATCTTGACCCAGTTCCAACCCTGCCGGCCGGGGAGATACTCTCCATTCCACATTTTTATCACCGCCCCCTCAAATCCTTCATCCAAAAATCTATCGTGCAGTTTCTGAACCTCCGCAGCATCTTTGGTTTTTACATACTCATTAGCCACAATAACTTGGTTCTTTTTTAAAACTGTCTCCAATGTTTTTCGTCGTTCAAAGTAGGGTCTTTCAATCAAACTTTTTCCATTAAGGCTCAAAATATCAAATACGTAAAACCTAAGGGGGATAGCTTTGGCTGTCTCAGACACACCATGTTTCCTCTTTCTGGTAATTGTCAGTTGAAAAGAAAGGACTTTGTTTGTTTTTAGGTCATATCCGACGGCCTCACAATCCAAGATTACTTCATCGGCATTTATCCAGTCCTTCATCGAAAATAACTCAGGGAACATCGGGCTTGATTCCTCCAAATTCCTCGTGTAGGTTCTTATTTCATTCTTTAATCTATTAAAGTGTATTTGCACCCTTGTTCCGTCAAATTTTTTCTCTACTGCCACCTCTCCCATTTTGTTAATAATCTCTTCATAGTTGTTCAACCTTTGGCAAAGAGCCGGTACGACAGGTACTCCGGTCTTTACCATAATACTTTTGAGACCTGATACACCTTTCTCCTTCACCACTTTTGTTATGTATCCAGGATCAGGATAAATCTGAAACGCGCTATCCAGCTCTTTTCGCAAGGTTTTTCCACCACTAGTCATCTGCGACAAGGCGTCGAAAATAGTTTTCTCCGAAAATCCCAAGCGTAGTTTTCCCATCACCATTCTGGCGATAAATTTTCTTTCTATCGCGGAAGTAGTTAGTAGTAGTTCCGTCAATCTCGAGACTTTTCTTTCCTGACTCCCACCCCCGCTTTCATCAGCCATTATCTTCAATTTTTCAAAAACTTCAACAATCGAATATTTTATCAAAGTATCTTTTTTAAAATCCAGATCTTCGACCAAAAGACCAAGATCCCCCTTCGTCTTGTATTTCTTTTCCACTTCTTTTTCGGTAAGACCAGATCCATCCACCACACTTCTGAGCACCATCTTGGCGGCCATATTAAACTCTGTATTGTCAAAGTCCGGCCCAAGATTCCCCAGTGTCAAGTAAATCCCCTTATCCGCCTCAGCAGGCTCCATTTTCTCAATTAGCTCTGCCAATATTCTGGTAATCTCTAGTCTCGAAGAAATTTTTTCCAGCTTCTCCAAATATCCGGCAAATTCTTTAAACAACATACTTCACAGTATACCAACAGTTTTATCGAAAATATCTTGTAAGGTGCAGAAGGGCAAGCAAAATGTCGCGCGGAGCGGATCCACCCTTGTACTCAAGGGAAGGAGGTCGAGCACGTCATTTTGCGCACTTCGAACCAAAAGATATTTTACCTGTAACTCCTCACTTTGCCCATTACGTACAAAGCTCCTTTGGTCTTACCTTTCTTTCGTATCAATTTTTTATCAATCAAGTCTTTCAGGTCACGCAGTATTGTATCGTCTGAAACCATGGGCAGAATACTTCTAATCTCCTTGATTGTCATCTCGTTTCGTATAGTCATTTCTTCCATAATAGCAATCTCTCTTTCCGTCAAGGAGATCACCTTCCCTCCATCCGACTTAAATAGAGGTGCATCTCCTATAAGATTCATCACTTTGATCTTAGTCTTTTCCGCGGCTTCATCCACCCAACGGGTGAAGTACTCCAGCCAGACCGTCAGCCCTCCCCGGTTCCTAGGTACCGAGTCGATTGCTAGACGGAAGCTTTCTCTATTTTTTAGGACTTCCTCTTCCGGTGACCACAGCTTTTTAAAGTGATACCCCTCACTGGACAGGACTAAACTTGCAAAGCCAAACGCAGTAATCAAATTGTTGCTCACAAAAGGCTTAATTCTCACAAGCTCATATAACAGAGTACCTGCCTTTAATACTGGATGGATTTCTCCTTTACCCGCACTTTTAAACCAACCAAACAAATCTTCCATTTGAAAAGGCACTTCCACCGCCGGAGTCACCGATTCTTCTGTTTCAGCCAGTCTATCGGACTGTCTGTATGTTCCCAGTTCCGGAGTTGAGGTCAGTCTTTCCCCAAGCAAAGAATTTAGCTTCGCCAAATCACCCTCCCCGTAATCCGTTTGTTTAAATTTATTGGTGAGATAAGCGATTTGTTCAGACAGTTTATTGGCATTAAGAAAGTTCAGTACTTGCTGAATCTCTTTTTCTTTTCCAATCACTCCTGCCCTCAAAGCTACCTCCGAGGCTTTATCATCTCTGCCAGGATCATCTCTAATAATCTTAGTTATATCTTCAAAACTTAGACTATTTTCCAAAAATCGAAAGAGACCAAAGGTTCTTTTGGCCAAGCACTCCAGCTTGAGCCTTCCCTCCCAGTCCGGTTGTAGTGGCGCCAACTCAACTATTTTCTTACTAACCTCGAGATTAATCAGGCTCGATAGAGTCTTATTTGTTATTTGAAATACCGGGGAAAACATACCTCAATTCTCGCATTATCTGCGG
>CAZUFH010000035.1:0-8578 GCA_964618885.1 uncultured Pseudomonadales bacterium | reverse complement strand
AGGGTGATGTCTACGATTTACCGGAAAACTCCACCCCGGTTGACTATGCTTTTAACGTTCATTCCGACCTTGGTTTTTATCTTCATTCAGCCAAGGTAAACGGTAAAATGGTCCCCTTGGACTTTAAACTAAAAAGTGGTGATCTCATAGAAATCATCAAGTCTAAAGGGTCAAAAAAGCCTAACAAAAATTGGCTTCGATTTGTCAAAACACACAAAGCCAAAATTGAAATCAAAAAGGCTCTTTCTTCTTCTTAGTCCCAGGTAATTAGTATAAAATGTGAGAGCCTCATGAAAAATATTAATTTCAGATTTTTTATTAACCTCATCTCCCTTACTACTCTCTGTTTATATTTTATTTTCTATCCGGTTATCGGCCGTTTACCTGGCCCGGTCAAGCCGGAAGTCAAAGCCGCTTATACGAGTGAACCCCTGTCACCCATTTCTCAGCAAATTTCCCCTCCGGATCTTACCGCCCTCGGTGTCTTTGTTCTTGACCTAGATACCGGTGTCGTACTCTATGATAAAAACCCCCATCTTCGTTTACTCCCGGCTTCTCTTACCAAGATCATGACAGCCCTCGTTGCTCTTGATTATTTTTCGGAGGGAACTGTGCTCAAAGTCATTAACGGCCAAAAATCTCTAGGTAACACCGCCAAATTGATCAAGGGCGATGAATTCACTGTCTCCGATATGCTTTATGCCCTTTTGGTTCCTTCTGGTAATGACGCCGCCGTGACCTTGGCCGAAAATTACCCCGGCGGTTACCAAGCCTTTTTGCTAAAAATGAACCAAAAAACCACCGAGATGGGTCTCACAAATACCCACTTTGCCAATGTCAGCGGTGTCGAAAGTCCCAATCACTACACTACCGCTTTTGATATTGCCATGATTGCCCGCAATGCCTTACGTCGTCCCGTCTTCAATTCCATTGTCTCCACCAAAAACGTCACGATCAATAGTCTCAAGGGTCATACTTATCCCCTGACCTCTACCAATACTCTTCTAGGCAAGCCAGGAATTCTGGGAGTCAAAACGGGCTGGACCCCGGAAGCCGGTGAATGCCTCGTCATCCTCTCTTCCCAAAATAATCATCCGGTGCTCATTAGCCTCTTAAAAAGCAAAGACCGCTTTGGTGAGGGTCAGCAGTTGGTGAGCTGGGTTTCTCGAAACTTCCTCTGGCAATAATCCTCCTAAAGTTTCGTTACCCATTCGTCCCGGACGGCAGAAACATAAGCAGTAAATCCCTGATCTCCTAGGAAGACATATATTGGCATCGCAAATTTCTGATTTTCGTTTGAGTCGTAATAACCCAAGAACACTCTACGGACTTTTACCTCACCCGATTTTGGTCCCATGGTGCTGACGAAACCTCCTCCGCTCGAAAGTTCAGTCCAAGCCTCTTCACCTGTCTTAATGGGGTATGTTCCACTTCTTGCATAGTCAATATCGGTATATTCGTAGTCCATGGTTAAAATTTTTTCATTTTGAATTTTTGATCCGGAAACTACGGCCCGAATTAAGCCTTTGGTTGGATCAGTTCTGTAAAAAGGATAACTGGCGACAATCTCCTTGGTCTTGCTTTTCGGATCTATCTCGTCGATATTTTTTCTAAATAAATCAATTTGGACAAAGTCAGCGTCGGAAAGTGATAGCGCATTTACCATTTTACCCACATCGACTTTCAAATATGTTGCTTTCTCAACTCCGACGACATCTTCGTTCAAGAGATCCACTCTTTTTAGATAGTTTTCTAGCTCTGTGATGACGACTTTGTCGGAGACAAAGTTTCCCATGGTTGCAATGGCTGGATTATTTTGCCACTGTCTAGTGAGTTTAAAATGAGCGGAAATGATATTCATGTCCAGTTTTGAGTTCATTTGATCTTGGTTGGTCCAAATATAATTGGTTTCCGTTGGTTGCTGAGGTTTAAACAAAAATCCCAAAGCCGCCGCTGTTTCTACTGCTTTATCTGCGTCAGCGAATCCACTTCGCCTGGTGGGCGCCCAGTAGACCCTCATCCGATCCGGAAAATCAGGAATTTTACCTGTCGGTAGCTCAAGGAGGATTTTAGGGCGGAGGTTACTGTCGGGGAAATCCACCCCCTGAAGCACGCCGAACTCTACCCCTGCTGGAGGTAGAGCTGGGGGGTTTAACAGTATGTAATAATTTACGGCCGCTACACCGAGGTACCACAAAACGGTAATTACCACAAATCCAATTCCTCCCCATTTAATAGCCTTTCGGGCAGTCACTGATGCTTCGGTAAGTGTCGCCATAGTCTTGATCAAGTATACTATTCCTATGGACGATACGCACGCTCCAAGCCATCTAGCCTTATCAATTCAGAAACTAGAAAAAAGATCAAATAGCCTCAGGCATCGCCTTCTAAAGCATAAGTCTGCCAAAAGGTTCTTTACCAAGACCTTTCTCATCGCTCATGAACTCCGCCAACGGTCCAGTCGTCTTCTGGCCAGTGCTGGCCTCGTCGGAGCTCTCATCACCATGCCTGCTCCAAAAAGTCTTGCCTTAGCTCCCATCTCTACCGAGACCTCCGGCCCGGAAGAAAATACTTTTACGGTTAGACAAAAATTAATGACTTCACTCCAAGGTATTCTGCCTCACCAGCCGACTAAGTTGACCACGGAAGCGGCTTCTCAGGTCGAAAAAATTGTTTTCGAGAATACCAATATCAATGCCAAAGTGGTTCTTGAAGATCAGTCTCTAAATCACACCCTGGGCTATGTTGGGTTTGAACAGCACCTCACTCGCTTCCCGGGAGATTCCCTGGCTCAGCACGATGAAATTCAAGAAGCCGGTATTGCTCCTGGGCGCGGAGCTTTTGGCTTCTTTGCCAAAGATAAAAGTAGTTTTACTACCAGAGAGTATCTGAGGGAAAAATACTACTGCGTCGTCCAGACACTTTATCTTGACAACTGGAATCAAGATCATCGGTTCTTGAAAGACTGGTATGCTTTTCGTAAAATGATCGTCATCAATCCTGCGAACGGTCTAGCAGTGGTTTGTTCTATTGGCGACGCCGGTCCGGCAGACTGGACTGGAAAGCAGTTTGGAGCCTCTCCGGAAACCATGCAAGCCTTAGACCTCAACAAAGGTCCCCGAAAGGGTTTGATTCTAATGCTCTTTGTCGACGATCCAGACAACAAGATACCACTTGGACCAATTAATCAATGAAAACAAATTATATTAAAATTAATCTGAGAACTGAGATCTAATAACTGATAACTATAAATGGCCATACTCTTTTACGATCATCTTATTACCAAGTCGGAAATAGAAATCTTTCTAGAGGCTTCAGAGGAAGCCGACAACCAAAAAGGCAAGGCCCTTCAGCTCGTGGATGACATTATTTTCCAAGGGATAGTGAGTTTCATCCTCGAGAACTTGGAGACTCACCATCACCACACCTTTCTCACCCATGTTCATGAGCGTCCCTATGATCCGGAAATAATCTCTTACCTCAGAGACAATATCGGTCCCCATATTGAGGACGACATCCGCACGGAGGCTGATCATCTGGTCAAAATGATTCTTCACGACCTCCAAATCCAGAAATAGTATCATTGTCATTCCGGGCTTGACCCGGAATCTATACAAATAAGTTCTTCAGTGATACCCTTATTACTATGCAAGAAGAAAAATGTCCCAAATGTGGCTCACCCCTAGGTGAAATAGTGGAAACCGCCTCCGGCAAGAGACTTCAGCGGTGTACTGCCGGGAGCTGGAACAAAGAAACCAAGAAGTCCGAAGGTTGTGACTACGTCAAGTGGCTTGAGGTAGAACCCCAGACTTTGGAAGAAAAATGTCCCAAATGTGGCTCACCCCTCATCCTTCAGGTTACCCGTTTTGGCAAGAAAATGAAGAAGTGCAGTACCAACGTTTGGAACAAAGAAACCAAGACTTCGGAGGGCTGTGACTATGTCGAGTGGATCAATGGGACCACCGAAAAGCTCGACGAAAAATGCCCCAAGTGCGGTGAACCTTTGGTTTTGTTTACCACGGCTGCCGGCAAAAGACTCAAGAAATGTTCTACTTCCGGCTGGGACCGGGAGGCCAAAAAGGCCACTGGCTGTGACTATGTCGAATGGCTCAAGGGAAACTTTAATCCCCCTGCGAACGGTGAGGAGTTCCTCCCCCCCGAAGACATCTTCTAAACTCTAATTGAGAGGCTCGATAGGTCTAAAATTTGAGTTTTTGGTTTTTTGAGTTTTTATCCTTCAATCCGTCTATAATTAACCTGTCATCAGTTAGCTCATTTATCATGTCCAAGAATAAGCCTTTTACCCTCGAAGAGTTATCTCAAAGGATGACAAATTCTATCGGTACGACCACCTCCCTTATTGTTCACACCTTTCTTTTTGTCGGCATTTTTGTCTTAGGTTTTTTCGGCGTTTCGGTCGATCAAACATTACTCATTCTCACCACCATCGTTTCTCTCGAGGCTATTTATCTAGCTATCTTCATCCAGATGACCGTCAATCGCACCACTCTCAGTCTGGCCAATGTCGAGGAGGACATCGATGATATCCAGGGAGATGTAGACGATATTCAGGAAGACGTAGATAGCCTGGAAACCAACATGAAAGAAATTTCCGATGATTACATAGACGACTCAGAGGAAACCGAAGTGGTCAAGGCTCTAAAAGACATCGAAATTCGTCTCAAAGATCTCCAAGGAGACATCGCGATCCTGAAAAAGAAAGGCCTTTTCTGATGCACTTCTAGCTATTTTTCTTTCTTTTAGCCACCTCTTTCGCTTTTTCGAAAGATCCCACCACTGCACCTCCGGTTGTACCAATTAGGTTCCCAAAAAATTTTGCTATCGTATCGGCTCCTGCTTCTGCCAAAGCTGGAAAGGCTGCTAGAAAAGCTTGATAAGTTTCTTCTTTAGAAAGTAAGTTAATTTGGAATGCTAACCTAGAAGTCGCCAAAGTTTTTTCAGTAATCCCCGAATGTTCCATTGCCTTCGCTTGCATTAGCGGTATTAGATCGTCAATAGACTTTTGGAATTTTTTTGGTAATCGATTGTATCTTCCGCTATCTCCCTTAAGAACCTCCAGGTATATGTTGTAGCTTTCATCGGTTACTCCCTGAGCCATTACTGCAATTTCTTCGACTCCCAAGCTTTGAAAAGCAATTAACTCTTCTTTAGCCATTTCAATCATTTCTGACGTGGAGTTAGGTATCCTATCTTCCGAAGTTCCTAGTTCAATTAATCTTCTTCTGTACTCAGCCGCCACTAAGCTTGGAACTAGAGCTTGTTGTGCTTCCTCATCAATATTCGCAAAACGTCTGGACATTTCAGCCAATCTTGCTTCAATTAGCTCATCACCATTTTTTGCACTAAGTTGAAATTTTGTTACCGATCCGTCGTCTTTAATAAAGGTTACGTTATAACCTTCTTTTTTACCTGACCTTCCTAATATTGGCTCTATTGTCGCATTTCCTCCAATTAGGGCACCAACAGCTGGAAGTTCATTTTGACCTTCATACTTCTCGATCGCACTCTCTGGTTTAGGTTGTTCAGGCAGCATATTATTTTAATACTTATAATAATAATTGTGGCGCTTTATAAGTTAATGGGATAATATCCTCATTTTGCATACCTGTCAACTGTTAATTTCACTGTCAACCTATAACAATTCTAACAATTAAGTTGACAGATCTTGTACTTATAGGCTAAAATTCCTCAGTTATTCGAATTGGATCTTTAAAAATACCAAATTCGCTTCGAAGGAGGCCCAATTGAACGGTAGAAAAGCTCTACTTACCCTTATTATTGTTCTGTTCGTGTCAAGTTGTAGTTCTCTTGAGGCCTACTTCGAAAATTCCTCAGTGGTCTTTGTTAGTCCTGTCGAAGGCCTTCGTCTTATCGATGCTCCCCAAGTTGGCAAAACAGTTTACACTCCTCTAGAGTTAATACTTTTTTCCAATCATGAGGAGCCCAAACTGGCTCGTGTCTGGGTCAACGACGTTGGGCCTGCCTACTGCCTTTTGACCCCAGCTATCAAGCAAGACTGTGGCAAGCTTCCCTTAATGAATCCGGGACCTCAGACCGTAAGAGTCGAGATAGACATTATGGACGGAGATACTGTCTACGCGACCGAGACTTTCTCTGTCAGTTTTCTCTGGGCTCCTTACGAAGGTTGGGATATCCCAGCATATAATCTAGCTCAAGTACTTCACAAGGAAACTGCTGCTACAGGATACAAGCTCTTTGCTTTTATTCTGGTTGCGGTTCTGTCTCTAGTAGGCTACTTCCTGTCCAGACGATCCTTTATCGTTTCGTTGCTTTGTGGTTGGACTGGTCTGGTCCTGTTAGCGGTGGCCTACGCCTTCTCCGGCTCTCCCATCGCTCAGTCCATCGCTTGGTTGTTAGTTGTTCTATCGGCGCTCCTTGCCATCTTAGGCTACGCTGGCTACCGTTACTACCAGTTTCGTTTACTACAGCAGCGGACTGTCACTCTTCCTCCAGACTCTTGGAAGGATGATCCCGACGAGAGAGATGTCTCCGAGAACAATGACGTCATTGAAGCTGAAACAACCATTCTTAGTAATGATGGCTATTTACCGAGTCCATTGCCTCAAGACCCAGAAATTTTATCCTAACCCTTTCAGGAGGAAACAATGAATTTCGAATTAATCGATTTAACGAGACCGCTATCTATTATGGATGGGGTAAACGGATTATTTGCTCAAGTTCTTGGAGGAGTAAGACTCCCGATCTTTGCTCCGGAGTACTATCCTGCGGCTCTAGCCAATATCCGATCAGAGCTTAATAGTCTTGAGCAGGCATCCCTCAAAGGATACACTTTTCAAAATCTCAAAGTTGCGAACTCCCCGAGAGTTCATTATCTAAGAATGGCCGAACTGCACTACACCATGGCCAGCCTTAAGCCCTTTGGCTACCCGGCCATGATCAATATAGAACCGCTTCGCTGGAAGTCCAAATCTGGATTTCCCCTTTTTGGAGTTCTGCAAGTCAAATCCAAGGCTCCATTAGGCTTCAGTGATCCTCTTGCTTCGGTCTTTTCCATCACGGTAGACGTCCCGAACTCCTCTCAAATAGGTCCCTCTATTATTTTCCAGCCCAACCTTCCTAAGAGTATGAAGGACCTATATATGCCTGCGGCCAAGTCGCTAATTGAAGCATGTGGTCGGGGGAATACAGCTTTCATCTCTGCTGAGTATGTTGGAGCCATGCCTCTTGAATTGGAAAGTTACATTCATGAGGTTGAAGCCAGTGGGGCGTTCGACAGCCTCTGGGCTATCTTTATCCTCGACAAAATAAAGTTCGGCAGGACTGTTCGAGTTCAAAAAGACCCCATAATTGTCGGACTAAAAAAAGACAAGTTTCTCGGAGAACAGTACTTCTTCCTGGGGATTTTCGACCCGGAGAAGTCTAGATGGAATCAGCCTGCGACCGATAACTTCACCCCCGGCCCTCAGTTCTTACTCAATAGCTAAAACCATCGCCCCCGCCTAGCGGGGGCTTTTAATTGACATTATCTGGTCCTATAGGCTAAAATCAGCCTATCAAATTGGTTTCTTTGAAATTTTGAATGGAGGTCGCCATGAAAAACATCAAGCTCCTGGCTTATTTGTTAGCATTTTTAGTTGTGACCATAGCCTGTGAAGCCCCCATGGCTATCCAGGTTTGGCGGGAAAAAGGTGAGGTAAACATCGTTTATCCTGAGCCTGGCGCCAAGTTTACTTACCCCGACGAAGGTAGCGTCAGGCAGGTTGATATCACAATAAACAGCACTTTCCCCACTCCGAAAGATGCGACTATTATTACCTCAAGTGGCTCATCTCAGTGCCGCGTCGAAGGTGGAGGCAAAAATACCCCCTGCGGGCAGATTCCACTTCAACTTGGACAGAATACAGTCGTCGTTCAAGTATTAAAGGTAGATAATCAGACGGTTGTATCGTCTGAAAGAATCTATTTTTGGGCTCCGTATAGCCCACTGGATCTCGGTATGCAGAAAATCGCCGGCCTCATAGGTAAAAAGGACCCTATCTGGGGTTATAACATGGTCGCCTTTTTAATAGCTGCTATTATTGCCATTCCTTTGTCGAAGATGGGGAACACGGGTGCTATTGTTGCCTTTGCGGTCCTGGCCTTTGGTTTTGCTTACTTTGCTCCAGTTGAGATAACCGCTCTCCTGGTGAAAGGTGTCTATGGGGCGGTTATTGTATACTTCGTTGTGCTCATTCTTCGGGGGATAAAACATGTGGCGTTTGTAAAGAAGGGCGATTTTGCAGCTTTTTATGGTGGCCAAGGTGGCGAAGATGGTGCCACTGTAGTCAGAGAGCTAGGTGTAAGTGCCCAAAAAGCCATCGGAGCGTCTGGTGGGCAGCCACGCATTTCTCGTCGAAATCTTAATACACTCCCTCCCCTGAACAGACAGTCATATCTTGACTCAGGAGACGACGACAGTGATAACACTAGTTGGAGCGAGTAGTCCACAAATCCCTCACGAAAGTGGGGGATTTTTTTGTGTACTTCCCTAGATCCCGATCTGGTGAGGGATGCAACCCACACCCAGTGTTTAGTT
>CAZUFH010000034.1:0-8718 GCA_964618885.1 uncultured Pseudomonadales bacterium | reverse complement strand
TCAATCCTCAACTATGTGTCCAAAACGCCGCCCGCTTTAACTACGCCACTTTCTCTCAACAATTTTCCGAAGCCGTGAACCATCTCTGGGACCAGCATCAAAAGGACTATTTTTGTTTATCCATTAAGCAAAAATAAAACGATATACCCATATTTTGTGCTACTGGTGCTAAAATACATCCTGTAACACTATTTGCCCTTTCAAAATTCACACATACAATGTGCCTAAAGGAGGCTAAATGTATCGAACTCTTTCTGCTCCTATAACCACGCAATGGGAGGTTACACCCTCGTGTAATCATAAATGTATCCATTGCTACAACTTCTGGAGAAACGATCCCAACCAGAAGGCTTTAGCGAAGAATTATAAGGAACTTTATCAAAAAGTTGCCGATGAAATAATTAAATCAAAGATTTTCCATTTGGTTTTGACAGGCGGAGAGCCTCTCGTCGTAATTGAAAAAATTGCTCCATATGTAGCGCAAATTCACAATTCCGGCATCGACATTTCCATGAACTCAAATCTGACTCTGCTGACTCCAGCAAGAGTGGCTTTACTCAAGAAAATTGGAGTAAGTGGAATATTAGTATCGCTGCCTTCTGCCAAACCCAAGACCTGCGATTTTATTGTCAGCAAAAAGAATTCCCTTCCTCGCATTAAAAGAGGAATCAAAATGTCGGTTGAGGCCGGATTCCGAGTTTCTGCCAACATGGTTGTTTCTCAGTACAACTATCGGGATATTGAACAAACAGCAGAACTGGCATATTCACTAGGGTGCAAAAACCTTTCTGTTACACGTGCCTCAAACCCAATCCCCGGTAGCTGGTTTGCTGATCAAGTGTTGACCCGAGATCAATTTATTGAAATGCAAAGCCTCACTGATAGTCTAAAAGAAAAATATCACTTCACGTTCGAATCTCTTGAGGCTATTTCGCTTTGCTCCTACGATCAAGCTCATGTTGAGAACGCGGTCAGAAGTTGTTCTGCAGGTCGAAGTGCAATGGCAGTCAACTTTGACGGTACTGTTAAGGCATGTATCAGATTGGACAAAAGCTATGGAAATGTAAGCGACGGTATCTGTAACGCATGGGATTCTATGGGAGACGCAAGGTCGAACGACTGGATTCCGTCGGAATGTGGTGGTTGTAAACTCAAACTTCGCTGTGGAGGGGGATGTCGAGCTGATGCTCTCGTGGCGACTGGGTCAATCCGTGGACTTGATGGATATTGTAACCCGAGTAAGGTTCCAACCATCCAGCCTAAGCACATAGAATTGACACTGGCTAAGAAATTTGGTGTAAACCGGAATATCAGATTCAGAAATGAAGACTTTGGGGGAATAATACTTCTAAGTACTTCTATCTGGCTTCCTGTAAGCAAACCAATGCTCGATTTGCTTCAAACAAAGACCTTGGTAACCCTGCGGGACATCGTCGACACTTTTGAGGTCGATGATTTCGAAGCAGTAAAAATCGCTTCTCAGCTGGTTCACAAAAAATTCCTTACTGCACAAAAGGAGGCGTAAACAATGGCTAAAGCTATTCTATCGATGGTCGAGGATGAGGTTGGTGTGTCCAGTGCGTCATGTGAGGATGCCTGTGATTGTAACTGTCACAGCGATTGTGACAATGGACACGGATGCGATGGTCAATGTGATTGTGTTTCTGATTGCTTCGACTCCTGTGATTCTGCGGACAGTTAGAGGCTGATGTATAATCTCAATAATCCAATCCCAAAAGGAGGTGAGGCTAATGGGAAAAGCTATTTTGTCGATGATTGAAGAAGAAGTATGCGAAGTGAGTGAAGCATGTGAAGGATCAGGGTGTAATTGTAATGATACAGAATGTATGTGTGACGCCGAATGCTACTAGAGTGAAATCTTCTCTGGCACCCTTAACCAGGTGCCTTTTTATTTAAGATACAGCTCATTCATCTTTTTATACGATAATTCAAATCCATATACGTCCATAAATTTTTCCTTGAGATCATCCTCGTTTTTGATCGTTCCTAATAGCTTTACCAATTCTATGATTTTCTCCTTCCCATACATATTAATGAGCAGCTCAATAACAAAACCACTTTCGTCATACACTCTTGCCCCACCCTCAGAGTAAAAATCTAAAAAATTAACAAGTTTTTCAGGCTTACCTTGTGTTTTAATCTGTCCAGAGAGATATATAGACAGGCCTTCATTCAGCCACCTCGGTGTGTCTTTACCCCCAGATTTAGATTTATAAAACAAGTGACCAAGTTCGTGTTTCACTAACGATGAATATTTCTCGACTGTATATTTTTTAGCCGACTCAATCCCCAGCTTATCAAAACCCAATAAATGGATAATTCCATTATTTGCCCAACCTACAACCCACGGCTCAGTTTTCGTTCCTTTATAATCATCAATTTCTTTTCTGCTCCCAAACATGAGGATATTTGGTTTATTAATCACCCAGTTAATTCCCCAAAAATCACCAAAAACCTTCATTCCCTCCTCATAGGCAGATTGAATAAGGTCGTCTTTGATTGGTTCTATTTTGTATATCATCTACCGGTATTTTACACCCATGAATGTAATATAAAAGAATTAAAGATCTCCCGAATTGATACGGTCGACTACCTGGCTGACCTTGGCCGAGCTTGCTTTCTGAGTTACCAGTATTCCTTTGTCAGATTCTATAACCACAATATTTTCCATACCAATAGTGGCAATAATTTTACCCGACTCACTCCAAAGGAAGTTGGTATCTCCATCAATCTCCACCGTTCCTCCGCTCGGAGGAAAGTTTTCGGTTGCATCATAGTACTTACTCACGGCTTCCCAAGTACCAAAGTCGATCCATTCAAAAGGATTCTCAATGACGAGCGATTTGCCCTTGCGGTGGACCTGCTGGGTGATCTCCTCCAGTGTCCCCTTGGGCATCTTGCCAAACTCCGCTGCCACGTCCCCACCTTCAGCAATCTTTTTTAGAGGCTTGTACCACTCGGGCTTGTATTCTTGGTACATTTTGAGAAGGCCGTTGGGGGTCATAGTCGTGTGATTGGTGTGCACTAGGAGATCACCTTTGTTCATATGATCTTTGATCCTCTCTACTTCACTCCGGTCAATGTAGTCGGCAATCTCAAAAATTTTAACTCCCGAGGCTTCATCCAGGAGTTTCCCTTTCAGGAGGTAATCTACCCCGGACTGGTGCCACTTGGGGGCAAAACCGCTAGTAATATATTTATTAGTTTCCTTGGCATACTTCTCGGCCAAGTCCATAAAGTCAAAGATAGTGTCTTCAGGGGATCTCATGTCGTCCACCTGAATGAGCATAAAGACTTCGTCTCCTTTACCGAGTTTAATGAGATTGGCGGCCGCAAGACCGGTGGCTGGACCTTGGTTCTTGGTTTCCGTTTCGATAAAAATATTCTTGGTCACAATTTCCGGCACCTGTGAGTGAGCAATCTTGGCTTGAGAAGCGTTTGTTTGGAGATATATTTCCTCTGGCGGAAATCTTTTTCGAAGTATTCGCCAGTTCGCTTGAAACAAAGACTCTCCATTTACAAAAGGTAGAAAATGTTTGGGTGAGGTGGGAGTGCTTAATGGCCACATCTTCGTCCCCACTCCTCCACAAATGATGACTGGTATCATATTCAAGCATTATAACGAATCCTGGCAGCCTTACCAAACAGCTCTACAGATTCCCACTCCAGGTGATAATAGGTTAAAATACTTTTACCTTTTATGTTCTACGACACAATTAAGCGCATCATGGACATCTCGGCCGCGATCATCTTAGGGGTGCTTTTCTTACCTATCTGGATAATTATCCCCATCCTTTTGAAGCTAGACTCAGAAGGTCCCATCTTTTATAAACCGGAAAGAGTGGGTAGAAACGGCAAAATCTTTGGTATGTACAAATTTCGCTCCATGAAAATGTTTGAAGTTAAGGGAAAAACTGTTCACGCCGTCGAATTTTGGAAGAACAACCCAGAGCTGTATGAGAAGTACAAAAAGAACGGATGGAAGCTGGAGCTGGACGAAGATCCACGCATTACCAAGCTTGGTAAAATCCTCCGTCAGACCAGTATCGACGAGATGCCTCAAGTAATCAATGTTCTTAGGGGTGAGATGAGTTTGGTAGGCCCTCGAGCCTATGTAGAGCCTGAGCTGGAAGATGCCAAAAAGAGATACGGCAATAATATTTCAAAACTTATCAAGGAGAGTCTCTCGGCCAAGCCGGGTATGACTGGACCCTGGCAAGTCTCCGGTCGAAACGAGATTCCCTGGAACCAAAGAGTGGCTATCGATGCCGACTATGCCAAGAGACGATCGATTCTTTATGATGTTTATATTATTTTGAAAACCCCGTTTGCTATGATTAGTAAGTGGTAATTAATCTAAACATGAAAAAAACACTTCTCTATATCCTGCTTCCCTTAGTCATTATTATCATGATTGCAGCCGGTGGAGCCGCCTATGGTTACTTTACCGCGAAGTCTTTTAGTCCCAATATTCAGTCACTGCAAGACACTGGCTCCAGGCTCGCGGCCGCCTTCCAAGCTCAAGACCTGATCGCTTCCAAGACCGAAGCTCAGAATCTGAGACAACAAGTAGACGAGCTAGATGCCAAGTACCAGAGGCTTAACTGGACCACCAAACTTCCTTTTCTGGGTGTCTATCCCCGAGACGGACAGCACGCTATCAACGCCGGTAAATACCTCGCCAAATCAGTCGAAACTCTGATTACCTCCGTTGAGCCTTATGCTGACCTTCTGGGCTTCAAGACCGGAGCCGCTACCCCCTCCGGCCAGCCCAAAGTCCAGTCTATCGAAGACCGCATTGTCTTTATTGCTCAGACCTTGGACAAAATCAGCCCGGAACTAGACAAGGTTGAGGTCGACATGCAGCAGGCCCAAAAAGAACTAAATCAAATCGATGAAAAACGCTACCCTCAGACTTTAGCCGGCAAAAATGTCCGCAGTAAAATCGTCGAAATAAAATCGGCCGTCGGGGAGTCCACCCAGCTTCTTTCTCAGGCCAAACCTTTGATCAAACTACTTCCTGATCTTCTTGGTAACCCCAATGCCAAAACTTACATGGTGCTCTTTCAAAACGATATGGAGCTTCGTCCCACCGGTGGCTTTATGACCGCTTATGCCTTCTTGCGAGTCACCAAAGGCAAGATCGAACCCCTTTCCTCCTATGACATCTACGATCTGGACGCCAGATTTAACAAGAGGGTACCCGCTCATGAGGCGATCAAAAAATATCTGAACGAAACCTACTTAAACCTTAGAAATTCAAACATGTCTCCCGACTACAAAGTTTCCATGGATCTTTTCTACAAATACTACCGCGATATTCCGGGCTTCCCCAAGCCGGATGGCATCATTGCGATCGACACTCGTTTCCCGGTAGAAATTCTAAAAGTGATTGGTCCCATTGGTGTTGGTGGTTGGGGCAACTTCGGTCCCCAGAACGACCCTGCCTGTGACTGTCCTCAGGTCGTTTACCAGCTGGAACAAATTGCCGATCGCCCTATCGCCGGCACTAGAGTCGCCCGCAAAGCAGTCCTTGGACCTCTCATGCACTCCATGATGGCGAACGCCATGGGCTCACCGAAGCATACTTGGCCCAAGTTAATAAACGTGGTTCTCGACTCCATCAAACAAAAACATCTTCTCTTCTACTTTTTGGAAGACAAAACTCAAAAAGTGGCCGAAGACTTCAATGCCTCCGGCAGAATTCAGCCTTACGCTTTTGATTACCTGCATGTCAACGACGCCAATCTGGGTGGCGCCAAGTCCGACATGTACATCATTCGTGAAGTCGAGCAAGAGATCGAGATGTCCGGCACTACCGTCACCAAAACCGTTTCCCTAAGCTACAACAATCCCCGGAAAGGCAGCAACTGTAACTTAGAAGCAGGGCAGCTCTGTCTCAACGGTGTTTACCGTGACTATGTTCGACTACTGGTCCCCAAAGGTTCCAAACTGATCTCGGTGGTGGGCTCGGAAGTCAAAGAACAAGTTTCAGAGGACTTAGACAAAACTGTCTTTGAAGCCTTCTTTACTATGAGACCAGAGTCTCAAAGTAAGCTTGTCTTCAAGTACGAGCTTCCTCCCCTGGATCTAACTACTTACAAGCTTCTAATTCAGAAACAGCCCGGCCTGCCTAGCGTAAAGTACACGATTACCCTAAACGGTAATCAACAGGTAGTCGACATCGATCAAGATAAGGAACTGATTCTAAATTAACGTGAGTGAGACCTACTCGGATAGAGGCATTGTAATCCGTTCAGTGGACTCTGGTGAAGCCGATAAATTTATCTCAATCATTTCCGAAAATCACGGCCTAGGTAACTACGTGGCCAGAGGTGCCCGGCGAATTACCTCACGCAAGTCTCCTCACTTGGACTTGTTTAACTTAGTAAGATTTAGTGTCGGCAGGGGAGATAATCCCCGCTATCTAAACCAGGTCGAGTCGGAGGCTTTTTTCCCAGAGCTAAAAAAGGACTTTGCCAAAGTAGGTTTGTCTCTTACCTTTGCCGAGATTCTTTCTAATACTTTACCTCTCGATGTCGAAGATAGGGAAATCTATTTGTCTTTCAGATCTTTCTTGGAGGCTTTAGAAAAAACAGAAGGTCAAAAAGACATGAATCGCTTGGGTCGGCGGTTTGGACTTTTCCTTATGCGGCACCTGGGGTACCCACCACCAAAATCTCCCGAGACGGATAATCTGTCCGGCTATTTTGAAGCCCTCATGAATCGTAAAATTATCAGCACGGAAATAAGGTAAAATAAATTTCATGAAACGAAATCAACTTCTCATCATCGGCGCCGTGGTCCTTGTCATTGTCACTGGCCTTATCTTTTTTGTCACCAAGGGCAAATCCGGGACAGCTATTGATGGCCCCAAAAAGCCGTCTCCTCTCACGACCAAAATCTTAATCAACGAGCTTCCTTTGGCCGACCGACCCTTCACTGTTCTGGTTCCTCATGCTACCAATCGCTTATTCACCTTTGTGACTATCGGTGCCGACAAAGCACAGACCGCTTCGCTCGACCTCGAGTATCAGTCCGGGGACCTTTTGAAAGGCGCTCGTGCTTCCATCGAAAGCCCCATCGCCAGTCCATTTATCAAAGCCATCATTCTCGGAAGCTGTTCTACCGGAGGCAAATGTACTTTTGATAGTGACCTCAAGTCCGGGACGGAAAAATTCAAATTAACTTTTCCTGGTCAAGATGTGACGCATTTGTTGAAGGGGGATTTTGTCTTCCTCATGGGTCAAAAGAACTTCCCAGATGGTAAGGTCGCTTTTGAGCCTTCCAAAT
Source organism: uncultured Pseudomonadales bacterium (assembly GCA_964618885.1). GTDB lineage: Bacteria > Patescibacteriota > Microgenomatia > UBA1400 > MFAQ01 > UBA10133. The sequence goes on along the minus strand of CAZUFH010000034.1, from coordinate 1,404 downwards.
CTACTGCCAAGTCAAACCTGATCATGATGAACTCTTTTGGACTCCCGAAGCCCGCCGAAAAAGAAATCATGCTTTACCCTATCGTGATCTCCGCTACCGACGACAAGGTTATTTCAGGCAGTCTCACTATCAATCAATCAGACGTGACCGGAGCTGCGATCTACGACGGTACGTCGTATCAACCACTGAAGATAACCCAGAAAGATAATGCGATCACCATTGCTCTAAATCACAAACCTTGGTCCATGAATGCGGAGATCACCCGGGACGACGAAAAGGGGAGTAAAGAATCCCTCACTCTCTACCTTCTCGGCCCGATTGTGCTATACAAATAAATGTTTTCTAAAAAAATATCCTGGTTTCTTTTAATATCACTATTCGCTTTTGATGCGGTTTTATCCTATTGGGCCATCGTCTTCCGAAGCGCACACGAGGCCAACCCTGCTATTAAAGTCATTGTCGAAACATATCCTCTACTCTATTTTTTGACTATTCCATCCCTTGTTCTCATTATGTATTTGGTTTATAAGGGGTTATACCTACTTGCCAACAAGATATTCTCCAAAGCAGATCAAGAAAAAATTGAAAAGGTTATTCTGACCGCAATGGTAATATATTGGATCTTAGGTAACTCATCTATCAATTTCCTCTTTTTATTTGGCTTTCGACAACCCGCCCAGGTTTGGTATTTAACTACGACCTTGGCTCTTATTCCGGCTTCGTTATATTCTTATTTTCTTCTTCGAAAACAATTGTAGAATCTAGATTACACTCTCTATCTCCTCGGCCCCATCGTGCTATACAAATAGTTCATCCTGTTCCCAATTGATCGGGTTATTTTGGATATATTCTTGTATTCGGCTCAAATCACCCTCGTCGCCGACGATATGTTCGTAATAATTCCGTTGCCAGATTTTATTTATACCCATATCATTGAGCAAATTAGATTTAACCGTTGCCTGGTATTTGAAATAACCAACAATCATTCCCAATGTAATATTTTTTATGCCTCGTGTAGGGGCGAGGTTCTCTCGCCCGATAATAATCCGATTATCGTGGCCTCCATTTGGGCGGGATGACCCCGCCCCTACGGTGATTATGAGATGGACATGGTTCGGCATAATTATATATGTGTCCAATTTGATGCATTCATATTTAATAGGAAGATTTGTTAATTCCTCCAGAATTATGTTTCCCGTTTGATTCAATTCCACCTTTCCACCCACCACCTCCCCAAACAAACATTTTCTGTCATGCGTACAAACCGTCACGAAATACGACCCCTCTAACGAATAATCATACTCTTTTAATCTTACCGATCTTCTTTGTGGAAAATCTTGACTCACCAAATAATATTATCACCATAGTACCTTATTTTGAATTTTTGGTTTTTAGAGTTTTTGT
>CAZUFH010000033.1:0-9009 GCA_964618885.1 uncultured Pseudomonadales bacterium | reverse complement strand
GGTGGTGGCTCCCGCGGCGTGTCCGGTCACGATTGGATCGTGTTTCATATTTATTAATAATTATTAATGCTTAATTAAATGATACTACTTTGTGTAGTAAATTTCTTTTGAATAAGATACAATTGATATTGTAAGTACTTTAAAGCAAAGGAGAGCAAAATGTTCCATGGATCATTTATGATGTTGTTTTTCTTTTTGTCACTGTTTCTGTTCTTTGCCCTTGTAATTGGGGGTACTGCCCTGATCGTATATTTTTTGATTAATCAATCAAAGCAAAAAGATAACGAGAAGAACAAGTAGTTCGTTCCCAATATCCCGATCTTTACAGATTGGGATTTTTTTGGAGTAGGCCATATGATTGAGATTACCTGTACCACTTGGAATACCAAGAGCGCATGTCACCGATTTCTTTGTTTTGGGCCGTGATGATATTTTTGGCCAGTTGTTTCATTTCTGATTTGTCAGTGCTGTTTTCTAACATGGTAGCCATCATGACTGCCATTTGGTGATGGGGGATCATCTGTCTCACGAACTCTTTGTCGAAGTCTGCGGCTGAGTCCAGAGAGAGAACGTCGCTTTCGTCACCCAGTAAGCCCATGTGCATACTGGTATCCGACCCCATCATCCCATGGGTGCCCATCTGGGTAGCGCCACGGGGAACTTCTTGTCCGTACCACTCACCATACCACTGAGCCATTTGATTAATTTCTTCTCCTTGGTTTTCTAAGATGTTCTGAGCCAGAGATTTTATTTCAGGTCTTTTGGCTTTTTTTAGAGCGGAGTTTGCCATAGTAATTGCGTCTTCGTGATGAGGAATCATTTGCTCGATAAAGTGACGGTCAATATTGGAGGAAGTTCTATTCCAAGAGTTCATCATATATCCTGGCCCGCCATATCCTAATCTGTTGGGGGTAACAATCACCGAAGTGGTGAGGGCGCCGACGATGAAGCCGAGTAAGAGAAGAACATACGGTTGTTTGGTCATACCAGTAATTTATTGATGATAAATAATTGTATTACATCTAACAAACTAAGAGAGCTGTTTAGCGATAGGTCAATAACTAATAAGAGGAGCCAAAGCAACGGCTGATGCCATAGATAAACGGGTAAAGAGTATTTGCCGAACTTTGATACTATTCTATATAAAAATATCTGGGGATGCTTTGTGGAACTAAGTTTTTGGAGAACCGGTGAGTATTTTCTACCTAGTATCAAACCGAGTAGCACCACTCCGAACCAGGGGAGTAGGGGGAAGTAGTCGAGGCTGGAAAAGGAGGGTGAGGTAATCCCTAGGGCAAGCAACCAATTGTGAGGAGCTTTTACAGATGGAACTATCAGCCCCATAATAAATATGATGGTAGCTATCAGAGCTACTTGCTTGTTTGATCGTAGGTACAGGAAAGGTATCAGGAGCACTTGAGACAGGGCAATAAAATGGAGAATACCTAGAAAGATTGTTTCTTCGGGAAAGATAATGAAAGTGATTAAAGTAATAATGAGGGCGTAGGAAAATACAGTCACGGCTTTTTTCCCAAATATAGAAATTACTTTTCTTAGCCCACTGGACTTGAGGTGTTCAAATTTGAGCGACGCAGAAAATCCGACCAGTAGGATAAATATCGTGGCTACTGTTCTGGCCAAAATAAGGAAGGGAAGCCTTTGGGCACCGATGGGGATTTGGAAAAGATATTCGATATCAAAAAGGAAGTGATAGATAATCATGCCGATGACGGCTATTCCACGGATGCCATCTATTTGCCAAAGTCTGGTTGGATTGGTATTTATCAAGTTAGAGTAGCAACGGGCCTCCTGTGTAGCCCGGTATCCACCAAGGAATAAATAAGTAAGTAATAAAAATATAGCTAGTAACTGTGTAAAGAATGATAAACAAAAATATCCGCCAAAGTATTTCCCCTAGGTTTTTCTGATGTTTGCAGTCGGAATCTTTATGGTTCAAGAGCCTCCAAGCAAGCCAAAGACTGATCAGACTGGGGATGAGAAATAATTTGTTTTGACTTTCGTTGTAAAGTTTTAGTAAATACCCTGAGCCGGTCAAGAAAACCAGAATACTGCCGCAACAGATTAGATGGATTACTACAAAGGGGATTATTCCGCCAATGGCTTTTTTCATAGACTACTACAAATTGTAGTTGATTTGGAGTAAATTGGGAAGAGGCGGAAATATAATAAAAAGGCTAAAATGAAAAGATGAACTATACCTGTCCTATGCATCCGGAAGTTGTTTCTGATAAGCCGGGGAAATGTCCGAAGTGCGGAATGGAACTTATCATGAAACATGAAGGGATGAAAAATGACGAAAATGAAATGATGGATCATACAGCTCACCATGCGCAGATGGGGCATGACTTTAAGAAACTTTTCTTCCAAACTTTACCCTTGACCCTTGTGGTTTTGATTTTGTCTTCCAATATTCAAAAGTGGTTTGGTTTTAAATTAGATTTTCCCGGAAGAGAAATAGGGTTATTTTTTTTGGGCTCGGTGATCGCCCTTTATGGCGGCAGGCCATTTTTTAGTGCGGCACGACTGGAAATATCTTCAAGAAATTTTGGCATGATGACACTCGTGAGTTTGGCAGTTCTTTCCGGGTATCTATTCTCGGTGGCTGCGACATTTCTTTTTGCGGGTGAGTCGCTCTGGTGGGAAATTTCGACTTTGGTAACAGCCTTTCTATTTGGACATTGGATGGAAATGAGAGCAGTGATGGGTACTTCAGGAGCTCTGACAGAACTAGCTAAACTGATCCCCCCGACAGCTCATAAACTTGTAGATGAAAATACTGAGGATGTGGAGACTAGTACCTTGAGAATCGGAGATAGAGTGCTAGTGAAGCCTGGTGAAAAAGTACCGGTGGATGGAAAAATAATGGAAGGAGAAAGTTCGGTAAATGAAGCGATGATAACCGGTGAGTCGAAACCGGTAAATAAAAAGGTAGGTGACAGTGTAGTCGGTGGAACTATCAACAGCGACGGGGCACTGACAATAGAAATTACAAAAGTCGGGGCAGACAGTGCGCTGTCGCAAATAATGAATCTCATCAAACAAGCGCAAACAACTAAACCGGCAGTGCAGCGACTGGCGGATAAAGCGGCGAACGTGCTGACACTGACGGCGATTGGAGTTGGTTCTTTGACATTTGTGTATTGGTACTTTGTCGATCCGCAGGGAGCTATCTTTGCGGCGACCATGGCGATATCGGTGATTGTCATCGCTTGTCCTCACGCCCTAGGTCTCGCTATCCCTACAGTAACCACCATTACGACTCAGGTGGCGGCTCGGAATGGAATATTGATTAAAGATATTAAGGCTCTGGAAATCGCCCGGAAACTGGAATGGGTAGTTTTTGATAAAACAGGAACACTGACAAAAGGTGAGTTTGGGGTAGACAGGATACTTACCGATGGAAGTGTGGATGAAAATAAACTTTTGTGGATTGGAGCTTCGATCGATGCTCTATCACAACACTCGATTGCCAAAGCAGTGGTGGCTGACGCCGGAAAGAAAAAGATCCAGCTGGCGAAAGTGGAAGAATTTATTTCATTCCCAGGACGGGGAGTGGAAGGAAAAGTAGAAGGTGAGAAGTATTTTCTGGGGAATGAGGCACTGATGAGTGAAAGAGGGGCGAATTTGGAGGAAATGAAAAAACAGATTGAAAAAGAAGTCGGAGAAGGAAAATCTTTTATTTGGATAGCGAGAGAAAGCGATAAGCGTCTTTTGGGGGTCATAGTTTTGTCGGATGTAATAAGGGAAGAGTCTTTGGTGGCTATTGAGAAACTGCATGAGATGAAAATTAAAACAGCCATGATCACAGGCGATAACGAAGAGATTGCGAAATCGGTGGCGGGAAAGCTTTCTATCGATACTTACTTTGCCGGAGTGAAGCCGGAGGACAAGGTGAGTAAAATAAAAGAACTACAAGGGAATGGCAAAATTGTGGCAATGGTGGGAGATGGCGTGAATGATGCGCCAGCGCTGACTCAAGCCAATGTAGGGATCGCCATCGGAGCCGGCACGGACGTAGCCGTGGAAGCGGGCCAAATAATACTGGTGAAAAATAATCCTCTTGATATCGTCAAAATAATCGAACTTTCGAGAAAGTCTAGCTCGAAGATGAAACAGAATTTGGCTTGGGCGGCTGGATACAACGTGATAGCGCTGCCGATCGCGGCAGGAGTTCTTTTCCCTTACGGTATCCTTCTTCGGCCAGAATGGGCGGCACTTCTCATGAGCGCGTCCTCGGTAATCGTGGTGGCCAATGCCCTGTTATTGAAGCGAGTGAGGCTGTCTAATCCGCCAAAGGCGGACTGAGGGTACAGAAAAGAAAAGAACTCCTTGCGGAGCCTTTTCCCGATAGACTATTGCTAGTTTCTCTGACTGAAAACTTGCGTTCTCAGCTATCTATATTTATATAACTTCGTAGATATGATGTCAAGGGGGAGTTTTTGTATTATCCGCCATAGGCGGATTTGCGAGTACGCAAAGAAAAGACCCCTTGCGGAGCCTTCTCCCGAGGCGCACTTAATGAAAAGTGACTCTCATCCAATACTAAATGTATTGAACTAAAATTAATGTAACAAAGAATACAATTGTTGTCAACGGGGAAAATAAATGTAGAATGAATTTATATCAATTACTTTCTTTTTTTATAAAAGGGAGAGGGGGTGAATAACCAAATGGGAATGCACAAAACAGCTTATGCACTAGTAATAGTAGGAGCAGTGAACTGGGGATTGGTGGGATTATTTGGCTTTAACTTGGTGTCAATGATTTTTGGTACCTGGCCAATGTTAGAAAAACTGATTTACATCCTCGTAGGACTTTCGGCCATATATGAAGCGACCATTCACATGTCTTACTGCAACTGTTGCAGTATGGAAATGGGAGGAATGGAAATGGGAATGGCGACAAAAAGGAAAAAGAGGAAGTAGGATTACTTGTTGTTGACAACGAGAGGGCGATTATTATCGCCCTCTTTTTGACTGGATAATTAATTGGTTGTTGGAATGAGACCCGCCTGCCGGACGGGCAGGTTGCCACTCTCGCCAAAGGCGGATCGCAATGACGAAGTTGATTAGTTGGTTTTGAGGAAGAAGTTTTTGAGGTCACTGATTTGCCAGATAAGGACGGAGTTTAGACAAAGAATGAGGACGAAGATAATGATGAGGGAACTGCCTCCTAAGAAAATCCCTCCCATGATAGCGACTACACTCGCGCCGGTGATGGTGATAATGTTATCCATTGAAACGCCAATAATGGCGTCGCCAATGCGACCATTGGGATTGATGGAGAATTTGTGGACGACGAGCATCTCTCCCAAACAGCCAATGATACCGGCGAGAGTGCCGGCTATGACATAAGGGATTTGGGCGGTGGTGGAGATAACTTCAATGGCATTGACCATACTTTCGGCAGTGAGAAATATCGAAACGGCAGCACACAATAAAGCAAACCAAAGGATGTAGATGGAGTTGTGTCTAAACTGATTTTCGCCATAAGTGATAACGGCGGTTTCGGAGCCAACCCGCTCTGTTTTTCTAAAGATGATGAGGATGAGAACGGAAAGTATGAAGATAAAGTAAGCCACGGGAGCCGTGAGGCGATACAGGTCACCACTAAACTCACCGGGAGGAGAAGACACTCTTCCAAGTAGTACCATGGCGACGGCGATCAAGGTAGTAATAATGGTGAGTGAAATAAGAACCCGGTTCGCTGTATTAAACTCGCGGTAGGTGGGCTTTCTGGTGTGATCTTTCATGGGAGTCAGCTGACCGGCGGCTTTGACCAGGGGGATCATGTCGACGGCCTGTCCAGTGGAGTTTGCCAGATTTTGACGCCAGATGCACCAAGCGGCGTGGCCGATGTTGTAAATATTGGAGCCAAAAGTAGCGGCGGCGGCGATAATGGCAAAGTCGATCGAGCGGGCATAGTCGGTCTCCCTAATACTCAAACTAATAAAGGCCGCACTAACTCCAAGAATCATGTCCGGGAAAGCGGTGCCTAGGGACTGGAGCAGACCTCCAGCCAGGTGAGTCTTCTCACTGAGAACCTCGGTAGTCTCCTCGATGATCTCGGCACAACGAGTGAGAACAAAGATGGCTCCGATGAAAAGAATGGCGACGGATGAGACGACTCTGACGTAAAGAGGAAAAGAAGTGTCTAAAAGCTGAAGTAAGCCGAAGCGCAGAGCGATGGTGGACGCCAGGAGAATAAAAATGTTGCTGAGGATCTTGCGGATGGATTTGGACACAGATTAATAATAACTCATTGCTGTTTGTTGTCATGCCGGACTAGGTCCGGCATCCAGAAAGTATTTTGACTTCGTTTAATGAGGGATGAAACTGGATTCCGGGTCGGTGCCCGGAATGACGAAATATAAAGATGACCCCTTGCGGGGCCATCTTTTGCTTTTACAACCTGCATTGTAGAGCTAAGTAATAATGTAATATATGTTACAAATGTTGTCAAGTCCTTCGGCTGGTACTTAGGAGGGTTCCTTGGGTATGTTGCCTGCAAGGATGATCCTTGCAGACTTTTGTGCCTAGGGTATAGGCTGGAAAGGGAGGATAATGGCCTATAACTTGACAAATAGGCAGGGCTGTGGTATACTTCACCCCATAGTAAGTCAGTTAGTGTTCTAAAAGGCTTACCGGCGGCCGCAAGGCCAGCTGTGCAACTTAAAACTCGTAAACAAAATAAATTTCAGGTAGACCTGCTCGAGATGAGCAAAGGATGGTGTTATCATGACTGACGCAAAATTGAACCCTATTGAAATGCATGTGGTACGTGGTGTGACCGTGACCGGTGGAATCTACAAAATTCACGACTATCGGATCGAGGACGAAAAGCATTTTGTCGGCATCTTGCTCGACACTGGCTCGGTTGTTCACATCCCCACTGACCGCGGAACCAAAATGCTCGACCTGGCTCAGGCCATGCTCAAGCTTTGGAACGATGAACATCTTGACTATGGTAAAACCAACGACATGATCAAGGCCCTGTTCTTCGAAGCCGATGTCGCGATTATGATCACCTCTGTTAAGACAGGTCCCAACAAGGGTCAACCTCAGTATCGTTTCTACGACGCAACCGCGCCGGAGACGTTTGAGCCGAGCCCAACCACCAAGCAACCCCGCGTCAAAGTACTTCATGAAAAGGGCGACGCGACCAACGGCTACATGACGATTTAATTTGTTTTACGAGTGTTTCGTACTTAAAACGGCCCTCGAAAGAGGGCCGTCATTCGTTTTGTGGGGTCAAACTATCGAGTAAACTCGAAAAATTCGATTTTGCCTTGCAGTTTGATTGGTTCCGGGAATATTTTTGTTTCACTAGGATTTTCAAATAACTCGTTGGCTTTAACGGGAGGAACTCCTCTTTTGGCCGATACTGTAATGTGGGGATGATCTGTCAAACCCTTTAGACTTTCCGGTAAGGTAACCTCGACTGCTTGAATTTGATGGTTCGATCTTTCTGAGATGGCATAAAATTCAACTGATTGATCTAACAGATCCGGCTGGATATCGGCAAGATTGGCTGCGAAGCTAAGAGTAACGTGATCCACATATACTTCATCATAAAGTGGGGGACACTCAGCCAAAACGAGGTCTCTGTTCTCCGAGTCGATTTTGATCCAAAGATTTCCTTTTTTAGTGGTACCGTAAGTTTCTTTGACCAAATTTACTATTTCATCTAAAGATAGTTTTGTTGGGTTTATTCCTTGAGGGTGGGCTCCTCCGTTTTGGAGGGTGTTGGCTGCGGTATCGTAGTACCACTCTTCGGCACCAGCGACTCTACCCTGAGTGGAGAGATCTGTTTCGTTGATCTCAACTTCCTTAAGTGTAGATTCCCGATATCTGATACTTTTTATTAGAGGTTTTAGATCAATATTTGAGTCATTTTTGGTGATCAAGTTGATGTGTCCTTTTGAACCTTTTGTAATAACAAGTTTGACATCTTCTTTGTTTCTGATGAATCCAGCTAAAGAGATTTCATCGGTTTGGACGACAGCGACTTTTTGCCCGTTTCTTAAAAAGAAAGTTGATGCCTTTCCAGTTTCCAGAAGACTTTTCCAAAGTCTGGGGAGTTCAATGTTCCTTTTGTATTCCTCACGAACGTGGGCGTCAATCAGAGGAGTAATCATGCTGACAATTTGGATGGGACTATATTGGGGAAGTCGATTGAGATTCATAATTAGTCCAGGAAGTCCGAAGGCTCTGTCTAGCATGTCGGCGCTGACAGTGCCCTTGCCTTCCAAGTCGTCACGTTTTGCCCATGCCAGAACTTTTTTTAGAGAAGGATGAGTGTCGACTTTTAGATACTTGGAGACTATTGTAGAGAGACATTCTTTTTTTTCACCAGAGGCCTCATTTTCTGTGTGGTGATCAAACATTCCACCCAAGTCAATTAATAAATATCCTTCTTTTTCGAGCTTTTGAGGATCTTCATTATTTGGTATGGAAGTCCAGAATTCTACACGAGCATTTCTAATGCCGGGGAAAAATGGCTCTCCAAAAGTTTTCAGGATATATAAAGAGGTAAGGGTGTCCGGCTGAATCTTGGGAAACATGGCAATTGTATGAATCCGAATTGGTTGGGGCATGGTATAAGTTTAACATTGGAAAAATAAAAACCCACCGGCTAGGGTGGGGTAATTGGATTGGGTGGGGTGGAGGCTTGGAGGAAGTCGAGAGCGGCGACCAGCTTGGTGAAGTTAATGTAGCTAGCCTCAAGGCCGACCTGAAAGTATTGATCTGGAGTGAACGGGTCCCTGCGGCAGAGATCGTAAATAAGATTGGCGCAGTCTAGTGGAGGTCTGCCTGAGGTAGATCGATAGATGTCTCCGGCCTCCACTATATATCGAGCTTTGTAGGCATTTAACTGTATCAGTTCTTCAAGCTCCACCGAAGCACAAGTAATCTGAAGGGCTTCCCTGATGGTACGGTGTTTTAGGAGAAACCCACCCAGAATTAAAGAAGGTGGAGTGGTGAAGCC
>CAZUFH010000032.1:394-9544 GCA_964618885.1 uncultured Pseudomonadales bacterium | reverse complement strand
TCGATCGTGTCATCAAGTCGGAAACGCCCACCAAAACGAGACCAATAATCCCAACCGCCACAACGATTTCAATAAGCATCTGCCCCATATTTTTTTGTCGGTAGATTAATTTCATTGTTTAGATGTTAGTCACGGTTCCATAAGCTCCCACGGTAACTTTTTTGGTTACGGCCGTATCGTTAATCAATTTTATGGTGATTTCAATATTCGTGCCACCCTCCAAGTAGCCGGATCCAGGTAAAAAGACTAAATTGAGGGGTTGGGAGAAAACTGAACTAGTTAATAGTCTAACTTCTGGAAATGCTACGTCAGCTGGATCACACTTCGCTGTCACGATTACCCCAGAAAGATCACTGTTACTGGTCAAAGCATAACTCTTAAGGGAGCTACAGCCGGTCGGGTATTGTAAGCTAGCCGCCAGCGTTCTTACTCGGTAGACTTCCGCGGCCAAATTTCTGGCATCGTTATTGACAGACTGAGTCTTGTTGAAGTTTAAAAAAGCAGTCACCGACGCACCGGTTAAAATCAAAGTAATCGATACCACCATCATCAATTCAATCAAAGTAAAACCCCTCTGCAGCTTCATGGATTTGTCACTACATAAGCCGCTCCATCTTCTGTGCAGTCCGCAGTCAAGGTAAAGGTGTTAGCGGATACATTTAGGACATATGTATACTCACCATCCAAGAAGTTTACACAAGGCTTGGGATCCAATGGAGTTTTGGCTAGTAATACAGGTCCGCTAGCACCACAAGATACCTCATCATAGATGCTGGCAGGGTACGATCCTGTGAGAGACCGACATATTTCCAAAGACTGTCGAATAGACTCCAAGTCTGCTTTTCTTCTAGTGTCTCGGGAGCGAATAGTAATGGCCGAATAGGAGACAATTCCTGCCGCAAAAACTATTCCGATGATCGAAATCACCACCAATAGCTCAATAAAGGTAAAACCACCTTTGTCATTGCATCCCCAGCCTTTAGCCCCGGACCTGATCCGGGGGGAGCGGGGCAATCCATATCCATTTTTCATTGCAGATTTCCTACGCAATAATGAGTCTTGTCTGTCCAACTACAGTTTGCCCCGGAGTTTCCAGATGTGGCCGCCTGCTGCGCTGTCGACTCCATGGTGGCGCATACACAGTAAGTAGAAGTTAAACAGTCGTCCACCCCGTCATAATCTACGAGTGTGTTAGGGTCAATCGGCCAAGCACTTTTCATATAAGTGCTCGCATCTTTACAGGTTCCGTTCGGATAAATGAAACTATTCTCTGAATAATACTGTTCCAAAGCATTTTGAATTGCGACCAAGTCCTGCTTTCTTCTGGCATTGCGACCACTCACCTGGGCAGACGAATAAGCCACGGTAGCGAGAGCCATCAGGACTCCGATAATTCCTATTACAATCAACAACTCCAACAAAGTAAACCCTTCTCTTTTGTAGGAGCGGGATGTTCCCGCCCCATGGAACAAATTTTCAATATTTTTCATTTTCATGGTTGGGAAACAATGTACATAACTCCGGTCAAACTCGACGCAGATCCACACTTACATTCATTTACCGCGTCAAACAAAATACATTTGGTTTCATCGGTTGTTTTTGCCAAGTCGGCCGGATTCTCCAGGCAAGCCTCAAGGTAGTAGCTCTTGGTGTCAACTTGTTTATATTTATAATCCACCCATTCACTGGCTCTAGGATCTTTAAACTCCGCTTTGATGTAGCTCGGAGTGATTAAAGTACTCTGAAAATCAAGTTCAGGAGGGTAAGCGTTATTGTCATTTTTATAAAGCTCCAAAGCGTTTTGAAGTTGTTTAAGATCATTCTTTCTTTGGACATCTCTGGAACGGATTCTAGATTGGTTAAAGTTAAAGATCGCCATCCCCGTTAGAACGGCCATAATGCCCATGGCCACCAACAGTTCTATCAAAGTAAAACCACCTTTGTCATTGCGAGAAGTAGAGGTTTGATTTATCAAACCCGCGCGACGTGGCAATCTATATATAATTTTTTTCATAGACTTTTAACCAGTCCTGTCTCTGTAATCTTATAATTACATTGTACGCTACCACAACTCAGCTCCCAGGGGTCTTGGTTCACACTGCCATCTTCCTTTTTTAGTAAATCTCTATCTTGCATATTTTCTAATGCGGCGTACATTGCGTAGCTGGAACCATCACTTATATACAGATACTCTCTTGAGGCATCAGGGTCACTCGGAATAGTAATGTAAACAGTGATAACTCCGTCCACTGAGCTGTAGAGCTTATTGTTTGCACAAGTTATATCCTCTCCAACTCCATTGACAGACTCAAAGCAATGTGGAGTATCTGTGGGTTCCGATAGGGGATAGTGCCCCACGTCAGCATAAAACGACTCAGCAGCCTTCCCAATTTGATTCAAATTACTTTTTCTTTGGCTATCCCTCGACTTCACCGTACTTAGGATAAAAGATCCGATACCCACCACCGACAAAATCATTATCAATCCAATCACAATCATAATTTCCATCAGCGTAAAACCTCTGTTTCTCTTCACCCTTCCATTGTGCTGGAAACCAAAACAAAAGTCAAACACCCTCAAACCAACATGCTTATATACCAGTTCCAAATACCCCCTCCCCAAAGCAAAGCCACCACAGTCCCCATGATCAAGAATGGTCCAAATGGCAGGTACTGACTAAGTTTTTTCTTTCCGGTTGCAATGAGGGTCAAACCTACCACAGACCCCAAAACAAAAGCAAAAAATATCCCAGGCACCACCTTCGGCCATCCCAAGAGTAGACCCAAAGAGGGGACCAGATAAATATCACCGAGACCAAAGCCATCAACTTTTTTTATCGCCTTGGTCAATCCCTGCAATATGACAAATATGAGACACAGTCCTCCTCCAGCCACCAGTGACCAGATAAAGTCAGCTGTGGTCATTATTCCGGAGCTCACCAAAGCTACCCGGTAGGAGAGAGCCAAGCTAAACAGGGTAAGGTTCAAGGCAAACGGAATCACCATGTACAACAAGTCAATTATGAAGATGGCGAGCATCACGAGACCGGTGGCTAGCCAAAACATGGGTTGAATAAATCCCCACGGGTTACCAACCAGCTTAAAGAAGTTAAACCCCACTACAAACCACCAGACAAAAAATAGCCCGGTCATCGCTTCAATTATTGGGTACTGCACTGAGATCCTCTTGTGACAAAAGACGCATCTTCCTTTGAGCATAAAAAAGGATAGTAGGGGAATGTTGTACTTCCAGGGAATAACGTGCTTACACTTCGGACAGACAGATCGGCCATCAGCAATCGACTTGTCGTGAGACATCCTATAAATCACCACGTTCAGAAAGCTACCCCATACGAGTCCCATGACAAACAAAAATATAATCACCAAAAGCATAGAGCAATCTTACCACCTTACACTACCCAAAACCCCGCCGGACAGGCGGGGTTTTACGGATACTAAGCTCTAAAGACTTTATTCAAAACACTGCAGACAGTTACCAGCCGTCTTGTCAGCATCACTACATGCCACCAAAGTTACTGTTTTGTCTGTTTCGCTGTAAACATACTTAGACGAGGCATCTGCCTGATTTGACTTTCCTTCAGGGGGAAAACACACCATAACCTTCGTTGCACTCCCTGAGGTTATGTACAAGGTAGTCGCCAGTCCATCGAAAAAGGTGCTCTTTATTTCGCCGTCAACCAGCAAAGTGTTGTCGACACAAGTTTTCATCTCAGGGTCACCAGAGCCACCAGTCTTACTGACCGCTACTGCCTGCCAAGGAGAAGTTGCATTCGCAATTCTGAGATTTGGAACGTCTCCAGTCGCACAGTCATATGCTGCTCCGGTCATCTTAAACCAAGGTAGATATCCATGGGTGGCATAATACCTCTGAGATGATCCTAGAAACTCAATCGCCGCACTTCGGTTATTTGTATCTCTCGCTTTCTTGAGCTGTTCAAACGGGTCAATGGCTGCCAAGAGCCCAGCCGCCAAGATGCCCAAAACACCAATCACAATTAGTAACTCCATCAGCGTAAAGCCTTTGTTTTTCATTTTTCTTAAACTGTTAACCATTACTAATCACTATGAATTATTAAAACTGACTTGTCAAGTTGTAAATCGGCATAATAACCGCGATCACCAAGAATCCGACTCCGACTCCCATTAGGATCATAATCAAAGGTTCAATGGCGGTGGTGAGGGCTTTGATTTTTATCTCACTTTCCGATTCATAAAACACTGCCAATTTATTTAGGACGGAATCGAGCTTCCCCGTTTCCTCACCCACAGATATCATCTGCGACAAAATAGGCGGAAACATCTCCAAGCGGGTTATTGCTTCTGCCAAACTGATTCCTTTTTCAACATAGACGGCAGCCTGTTTAATGCCAGCCGAAAAAATCTTACTTCCCAGGGTACTTGAGACGATGTTCAAAGCATCCAAAATCGGAATACCAGCACCAAGGAGTACACTTATGGTTCTCGAAAACTCGGTCAATATGATATCTTTTTTAAGTTTTCCCCAGATGGGAATTTTAAAAGTGATCTGCTCTACTATCAGCCCGCCAATCTCGGTCTTCGCCCAATTTGAGAAAAGTACGTAAGCCACTGTCAGCACAATTAAAAGAAGATACCAATAATTGACTGTAAAATCGCTAATCCCCATCAAGACTCTGGTCGGTGCTGGTAGTTCAGCTCCAAAATCTTTATACATGGCCGTCAGCTTGGGAACAACAAACACCATCATGATACCGCCGATCACCACCATGGCAATCGAAATGATCACTGGGTAGACCATGGCACCCTTGGTTTTGCTTCTAAACTCCCGCTGTTTATCCAAAGCGTCAGCCAGCTTACCCATTACCTGATCCAAAACACCAGCAGACTCTCCGGCCCGGACCATAGCCACGTAAACCGACGAAAATCCTCCTCCTGAGCCTTGCACTGCATCGGCCAGAGTCGAGCCCCCCTCCACCTCAGTCAATATTTTATCTATTACCGGTTTCAGACTAGTTCCAGACTGATTTTTAAGAATCTTCAAGGCTTCCACCAAGGGTAAGCCAGACCCAATCATGGTTGCCATTTGGCGGGTAAAATTGGATATCTCGTCCGCCTTAGGTCTAGAAAATCTGCCCATTAGAGCTTCAATGTTTAGCTGATCTGCCTCAAACAAGGCCGTAATTAACAGTCCTTTACTCCGAAGCACATTGGCCGCCTGTTTATCATCTACGGCGTCCAACACTCCACTTGAAGCATTGCCCTCTCTATCTCGGACCTTGTACTGAAAAGTCTTCATTTCATCTTCCTCCCAACAATTTATCTAATAACGAGGGTCGTATGGCATACTCCAGCGCCGTAGTTCTATCGACAATATTTTTATTTACCAGATCGGCCAAACTATTTTCAATGAGCCTCATTCCTAAGTTACCACTAGTTTGAATCACGTTATCTATCTGGAAGGTTTTACCTTCTCGAATATTATTTCTGACAGCCGGTGTCACCACCATAATTTCGGTCGCCACCACTCGCTTACCAGCAAGGTCTGGGATCAGTCTCTGGGAAAGAACCGCCTCAAGAACCATCGATAGCTGAAGTACCATCTGTGCTTGTTGTTCTTCTGGAAAGCTATCCACAATTCTATCGATCGACTGGGCAGCAGAGTTTGTATGGAGTGTAGCCAGCACTAGGTGACCAGTCTCAGCGACTGTCATCGCAGCTTGCATGGTCTCCGGGTCTCTCATCTCACCGATATATACAATATTCGGATCTTGCCGCAAAACAGATTTTAAGGCATTACTCCAGCTAATTGTGTCCCCCCCTAGCTCCCGCTGACTCACAATTGATTTTTTATTCTCATGCACAAACTCAATAGGATCCTCAATAGTGACAATATGCTCCTGCCGGCTGGCATTTATTTCATCAATTATCGCCGCCAAAGTCGTCGATTTACCGGACCCAGTCGGACCGGTAACTAGTATAAAGCCTTGCTTCAATTTTGCAAAAGAATGACAGATACTCGGCAAACCCAGTTCATCGATGCTCGGAATTTTCTCCGGAATAAAACGCAGCGAAAGACCTGGGGTCCTCTTTTGAAAATAAGCGTTGGCTCTAAATCGATACTTGCCCGGTATACTGACCGAGAAATCAAGCTCCAAATTATTCAAAAATAACTCCTTCTGGGTAGGTGTCATCAGACTACTTATCATGGCCATTACCATATCGGCGTTAGTCTGACCCGCTTCGGTGTACGGTCCGAGCTTTCCCATGGTTCTTAGAATCGGAAAAGAGTTCGACAACAAATGGACGTCTGAAGAGCCGGTCGAAGCGGCTACCGCCAATATTTTTTGAACCAGTTCTTCCGCTTTTTCCATTAGACTTGAGCTACTCTAATAACTTCTTCCAAGGTCGAG
This sequence comes from uncultured Pseudomonadales bacterium, assembly GCA_964618885.1. Taxonomy (GTDB): domain Bacteria; phylum Patescibacteriota; class Microgenomatia; order UBA1400; family MFAQ01; genus UBA10133. The sequence goes on along the minus strand of CAZUFH010000032.1, from coordinate 3,135 downwards.
ATCCCATCGAGCACTTTCAAGTAACCGTCTTGTTTCATGATTATCATGCCATCCTCCATCGAGTTTCTCTCAATCGTCGCCGCGTCTGCTCTCTCCATAATGAACTTCGCCGTCTTTTCCGTCACCCTCAGCACTTCAAAAATACCTATTCTTCCCAAAAATCCTACATCTCCGCATTTTTCACAGCCTGCTCCCTTATATAGCATAAAGGGAACTCCGTTCTTCTTTGCAATCTCGGCTTTTTGGGGATTGGATTTTATCCATCCATCAAGCAGCTTACCCAACACGTTTTGAATGTCCTCCACCACTGCTTTTTCGGGTACATACGGCTGCTTACAGTTCTCACAGATCGTCCTCAGTACCCGCTGACCAATTACCGCCGTCATCGAAGAAGCCAGGAGAAAAGGTTCGGCACCCATATCAAGAAGGCGGGGGAGAGCTCCAGCGGCAGAATTGGTATGGATAGTCGAAAACACTAGGTGACCCGTGAGAGATGCTTGAATCGCAAGTTGTGCTGTTTCCTCATCGCGAATCTCTCCAACCATAATGATATTCGGGTCTTGACGTAAGAAGGATCTGAGTCCAGAAGCAAAGGTCAATCCGGCCTGGGGATTCACTTGGACCTGATTCACTCCATCCATTTGATACTCTACCGGATCCTCAAGGGTCACAATATTTACCTTCGGTGTATTAATCATGGTCAGCAAAGAATAAAGCGTCGTCGTTTTTCCGGACCCAGTTGGACCAGTGGAAAGAATAATTCCATGGGGAATCCTAATCGCTTCTTCTAATGTGGCCAGAGCCTTGGCTCGAATACCAAGCTCCGCCAAGGTCGGCACTCTTCCGGATTTCTTTAGAAGACGCATCACAATCTTCTCCCCATTTACCGTCGGGAGAGATGATATACGCAAGTCAACCTCACCAAATTCCGAAGTGAAATTAAATCTGCCATCCTGCGGAATTCGCCTCTCATCAATCTTCATACCACCCAAAATTTTGATACGAGACACCAAGGCCGCGTGATAATCTTTGTCTAGTGTCAGCTTTTCCTCCAGAATACCGTCAATCCGGTAACGAACTCGAGTAATATTTTCTTCCGGCTCTATATGAATATCAGAAGCTCGTAGCCGGATAGCATGCTCCAGCACCTTCCTCACAATTTCTACAATCTTTGGCTCCTTGATGATCTGCGAAATAGTGTCGGAAGTCACCAAACGAATGCCACTAGTTTCCTCTCCGGCTTCCTTACCCCTCTTCAACATTCCGGAGATTTCTCCCGACAAGCTTTGACTATAGATATTACTTATCAGCAGGTCAAAGTTGTCCTTAGTGGTCAAGTAGGACTTTATCTTGTAACCAGTTCTCTTTTGAAAGAAGTCCACGGTCGCCAGGTCTTCAGGTTTTACCATGACCAAACTTAGTATTCCTTCCGCCTTGTTTAGTTCCAGTGGTACCACCTGATAGTTCTTAGCCAAGTCCACCGAAACTAGAGCCAATAGATCCGGGCTTATAGTTATCTTGCTTTCTGAAAAATAGGGGATACCTAGTATCTTTGCCCTCGCTTCAGATAAGTCTTCTTCCGTTATGATTCTTTTGGATAGTAAGAGATCGGTCAGATTCTTCCCTGTAGTCAAAGCCTCTACCTTTAGAGCCTCCACCTTTCCGGCGTCCAGTCTACCAGACGATAGCAAAAAATCCAGCAACGCCTTTTCCTGATAATCCATACTTTAAATATAGCAAATTTATTTGCCTCGCTTACCTCTACCTAATTGTCAAATGAATATCCAATCGCCTTGAACCTACTATTTAGTCTGTCTATCTCCTGAGTGACATCTCCTCCCTTAAATGCCCTATCGCAACATCTGGCAATTTCCTCCATTTCGTTTTCTTTCATTCCCCGCCTCGTAATTTCTTGAGTTCCTACACGCATGTAAAAGCAACCCTCACTTAGTTCTCGGGATTCAAAATTAGTCGAAATTTTGTTTTGTACCAATTTTTCGTAAAGTTCGATCATCTTCCCCTTGTTGTCCAAAAAAATATGTGCTTGATGATTCTCTGAATACCTACCTGTGTTTGATTTACGAACATCGTACCCCAAGCCGGCAAAAGCTGTCGCTATAGAATTGGAGTTAGCAATAATTTGTTTTGCATATTCTTTTCCAAAACTATCCATTTCCAGAATAGTTACCGAAAGAGCGATTAAGTGGGTTATGTGCGAAGTGGAGTACAGACAGCCGTCAATAATTCCATTAGCTTTGTCCGACAAATCAGCATCACGGAAAGCAATCATCCCTTTGTGAGGACCTGGCAAGGTTTTGTGTGTATTAGCGCATATTACATTGGCACCTTCTTCGAAAGGCGACTGAAATTGCCTCCCCATGATAAGACCCATTGTATGGCTCGCGTCATAAATAATAATGGGGTCATTTCCAATTGCCGACCTGATCTCACGTAAATTATGTGGGTTGAGATAATATGAAACATCAAGGTATAACGCCTTAACTCCATATTTCTTGAAATTTTCTGCGATTTTGACCGTATCAAACTTTAAGGTCTTTATGTCAAAATCAGCAAAAATATGTTTCCGTCCTGTCCTCTCTACAATGCCTTTTGTCGCGAAATGACCCCATCTTCTTCTCGAACTGTCATCACCGTGTCTCCCGGTTCAGTTGTGGACAATATTGCCGACATCATTGCATGCACCCCCGACAGCACATTCAAGTTTACCGAATATGCACCCA
>CAZUFH010000032.1:0-384 GCA_964618885.1 uncultured Pseudomonadales bacterium | reverse complement strand
CAACATCTTTTCTGCAGATTTTTGAGCTATATTTATTAATTCCTCAACTCCGGGGAATCCAAGGGCTGTAAAATTTTCAGGGGAATTAACCATCCCATTTAGACCACCTCCCATATAGTAGCGCTCACTTATTTTTGAACCAAGAAATTTTCTAGCCGTATCGGACATTTGATTTTCATTCGCAGTTATATGCAAAAATTCACTATTTCGCACTTCATCTAGCTCTATTTCGTTCATCAAAATCTGAATATTTTTCCCATTTGTATTGGTCACTTTTTACTTTTATTGCATAATTGCTAACCCAAAGTATATCAAGCTTTAATGATTTTCCAAGAGCTCATCAGAAAATTATCCAGAGAAAGCTTGTGATTAATGTTTGTTTGC